>JAYWDM010000629.1:0-3139 GCA_043779885.1 Betaproteobacteria bacterium
CCGTGCTCGTTTTTCGGCCAGTCATAGCCCTGCCCCGGCCCGCCCCAGCCCTGAATGTAGTTGCCGTCCGGATCGAACTCCATCACGGCCGGCGCCGGCGTGCAGCAGCGGTTCACGGGCGGCGTTTGTTGCGCGCCCTTGTCGTCGTCAAGCATCGTATTGGGCCGATGCAGCACCCACACGTGATCGCGGCTGTCCACCGCAATGCTCGAAACCTGCCCCCAGATCCAGTTGCCCGTGAGCGGCTTCGGCCAGAACGGCTCGACCTTGTACTGCGGCAGCGCGCCGTCGGCGGCCTGCATCGGTTGCTGCGCGCAGCCGATGGCGCCCGCGATTCCTGCCACGGCAATGATCGCCGCTGCCCTGATCCACTCCGTTCGTTTCATTCCCCCCCCCTTTGGATTGCATATTCCTGATGCGCGATTTCTCCGCCATCACACGATCATTGCATCACTAAGCGCGACTCACTTTCATTCTTCGTCCTTGCTTCCAGCCTGCTTCCTCATCCACTGCAAGCGCATTTCGACGCACTCATGCTCGAGGACACCGGTCACGACCTCGAGCGACCGCCGGGTCAGCGCAAGAAACGATTCAACCGAATAATCCCCGGTGTCGAGGCGCTTCAACGCCGCGTGACGCGCGCCCAGCACGACGCGCGTGATTTTCGCTTCAAGTATCATCCACAGGCACATCGGACACGGCTCGAGCGTGGAGTAAAGCGTCGCGCCCGCGAGATCGAGCGTATTGAGCTTGCCGCAAGCGGCGCGGATGGCTGCCACTTCGGCGTGCGCGCTCGGGTCACGGTCGGCGTAAACCGTATTGCGCCCGCTGGCGATGATCGCGTCGTCGCGCACGATCAACGCTGCGACAGGCCGGTTGCCGGCCGCGCCGGCCGCGCGGGCGTCCGCGTATGCGATCTGCATGTATTGTTGATGGTCCATCGTGGTCGACACATCCGCGCGGGAAGTTTCGGGTCGCCCGCGGGCTACTCGATCCTGACCCCCGCCTGCCGGACCGCTTTACCCCAGCGCGTAATTTCGGCCTTGAGGAAATCCATCGCTTCGCGCGGCGAATTGCCCAGCGGATCGGTGCCGGCGCGCGCCAGCATTTCAACCATATCGCCGGCTTTGAGCGCCTTGACCGTCTCGGCATTGAGCTGATTGACCGCTGCCGCCGGCGTTTTCGACGGCACCAGCAGCATGTACCACGCCATCGCCTCGTATCCGGGCACCCCGGCTTCGGCCACCGTCGGCACGTCAGGCAGCGAAGTCACGCGCTTCGCAGACGTCACGGCGATCACGCGCAGGCGCCCGGACTCGACCGCGCCGATGACCGCGAGCAGCGGGTTGATATACAGCTGGACGCGGCCGCTGATCAGGTCGAGCACGGCCGGTCCGGTGCCCTTGTACGGCACGTGGCTCATCTCGACGCCCGCCATGCCGCTGAACATTTCGGTGGCCAAGTGCGACGCGGAGCCGGGTCCGGACGACGCGTAGGCCAGTTCGCGCGGCTTCGCTTTGGCGAGCGCGATAAGCTCCCGGATATTCTTCACCGGCAGCGCCGGCGTGACCACCACCGCGTAGGCCTGCGTCGCGATCACCGTGATCGGCGTGAAATCGCGCACCGCGTCGTACGGCAGCCGCGCCATCAGCGTGGCGTTGATCGCGTGCGAAGGATTGACGATGATCAGGGTGTGGCCGTCGGGCGTTGC
Organism: Betaproteobacteria bacterium; assembly: GCA_043779885.1. Lineage (GTDB taxonomy): Bacteria > Pseudomonadota > Gammaproteobacteria > Burkholderiales > SG8-41 > PALSA-1004. Next base: position 1,712 of record JAYWDM010000629.1, read on the forward strand.
CTTGGCGACGAGATCGATGCCTATGGTCATGCCCGCGCCGGGGCGGTTGTCCACCACCACCTGCTGGCCCCACGCATGGGCGTATTTCGCGCCGAGCGAGCGCGCGATCAGGTCGGAGCCGCCGCCCGGGGTGGTCGGCACGATGAAACGTATCGGTTTGTTCGGAAATGCCGGTCCCGCGCCGGTTGCCGCATGCGCCGCGGCTGCGCACGCGAAGCATGCCGGCAGCAGCGCTGCCGTCCTGAGCAGTGTTGATCGCATGCTAATTCAGCCTGCGCGGCGCGCCCTCTGCGCTGCCGGGCACGAAACCGGTCGGCAGTGCGAGCTTCATGTCCCAGTCGGTTTTGTCGACCGCGTCCTGCAAGAGCTTGCACACGCCGTGCAGCAAAGTGTCGTCCATCGCAAGGTTCACGCCCTGCCCTTCGCGCGGCAACAAGCCGAGCACGTGCCGCCCCTGATCATTGCGGCCGGAATTCATGCGCGCGACGAGCAGCGGCTCCGCTCCAAGCGGCCGGGCGCGGCCGGCTTCGTCGTACGGCTTCGAGAAATCCGCTTTCGCCAGCGCGCGCTCGCGCTCCATGTCGAGCAGCGCCTGCCGCGCCTCCGCTGCCGGCTGCAGTGCGATGCCCGGCGACGACTCGGCGAGCTTCACGAGCTGCGGCCACAGGAGCTTGACGCAGCGGCGCGTCAGCCAGAGCAGAACTTCGCTGCGGCCGTCGCCGGCGAGCCGCACCAGCAGCCGATCCTGCTCGGCGATGAATTCAATCGTAATCTGTTCGAGTTGCATTGCGATATTCCAGGTCCGGGTTCATCTGATCGTCGCGTTCACGCGTGCCGCATCCACGCCCGCGCCTGCGCCGTATGGCTATTAAATCATAAGCTCGCGCGCCGCGCCGCGCACGTCCATCTCATATTCGAGGCCGATGACCGGCGGGCGCGCGTAATACCAGACGAGCCCCCCCGCGCAGGCGCCGCGCGCGGCGAGCGCCGCGCCTGTCAGGTGGCCGATGTTCTGCACTGTGTAGGCCTGCGTGGTAACGGCATCCTGCCAGGAAAAGCCGAGTAGTCCGAGGCGCCGCTCCATTTCAGCGACAACGAAGTCCACCTTTTCACGCATGCCCTCGGGCGAAGTGTCCTCCAGCCGCACGATGCGCTCGCGGTAGGTCTTGCCCTGGTCGCCCGCCTCGCCGCCACCGGCAATGATGAAGCTGCCGCGCAACGCGCCACCGCCGCTGCGCATCACCGGCACGGTATAGGAAAACGCGTACATCACCGGCCCGGCGGGACGATCGTACATGGGACATACGTTGGTGCGCGCCACCGGGTTTACCGGATGGTCGCCGCCCTGGTAGATGCCCCAGCGCTCGAGCGTCGTGACGTAGGCCTGGTTGAATTCAAAGAACCCCTGATCGGTGAATGGCGCCGGCG
>JAYWDM010000630.1:0-8990 GCA_043779885.1 Betaproteobacteria bacterium
TTTGCCGTAGTGCCGGGCGAGATGCACGAGGCCGTGCGGCACGCCCGGAATTCCCGCGGCCCTGCCCCCGCGCAATGTCGCCCCCGGCACCGGTTTGCCATCGGCGTCGACATACATCGAAAGCGTGGTGGCAGCCGGCGCTGTTTCGCGCCCGTCGATCATCACCTGCTTGCCGTCGGCGGCCCGATGCAGCAGCCAGAAACCGCCGCCGCCGAGGCCCACCGAATAGGGTTCGACGACGGCGAGCACGGCAGCGACGGCAACCGCCGCATCGAACGCGTTGCCGTTTTGCCGCAATATTCTGTAGCCGGCTTCGGTTGCCAGCGGATGCGCCGTTGCAATGGCGGCGCGCGACGGCGGGTCGTCACCCGCCGCCGGCGCGACGCACCACGCAATGGCGATTGCGACAGCAGCCAGCCGGGACGCAATGAGAAAACAAACGCGGCGGGCCGCCCGCTCAAGGCGCGGCCATGGTTTGCGCGAAGTGCTGAGGCGCTGGCTCGACAATGGGGTCCTTATCTACGATCGACTTGCCGACAGGCCATGCGCCGACATCGTCCCGAAACCACGGCGCGAGTATACCAGCGCCCGCCATCCGCCGCCTTCAAACGCCGGGCAGCGCGCGCGCGTTTACGCATGCCCGCGATCAGAATTCTGCAGCATGCGCAGCGACCGGGTCTTGCCGCTCAAGTACGCACCGAGCGTCAGCATCGCGGGAACGCGTTCGAGCAATGCCGCGATCACCCCGGTGGCGGCGGGACGCGTCGCCAGGTGCGCGAATGCCGCCGCCGCGCGCACGCGGCGCGCAAAATTCCTGCGCCAGCTTGCCGCATAGTCGCCGGCAAGCGCCGCCGTTCCGCGCCCGGACAAAACGTCATCCTGGTGCGCGATCAGGCGCTCGCACAACAACCACGATGACTGGATCGCCATGCTGATGCCTTCGGCCACGATGGGATGCGCTTCGCCCGCCGCGTTACCGACGGTGAAAATCCCATCGCTGCGGAATGCACGTATGCCCGGCCGTAGCGGCCCCGCCGACAACCACGTCGCATCACGCGTCGCGCCGTCGAGCGCCAGATCGACTCCGCGGCACGCGGCGCGTATATGCGCGATTACGGCGTCAGCGGCTTTGCCGGCCGGCCAACGACGCCGGCAGCGCACCAGGTAATCGCGCCGGATGCAGCACGACAGGCTCACGCGCCCGCCGTCGCTGTGCACCATGCCGCCGTAACCACCCGGAAATACCAGCAGAGGCATCAATGCCGCAGGCAGGCCGCAATTCAGAAAGTGGGCCTTGAACGCAAACAAGTCGGCGCCGCACGGCGGACCGCCCGTAATTTGGGTCGGTAGCCTGCCGGGCTCCCACGAGCCGTGCGCTGCGACAACGATGCGCGCTTGCAGCCTGACGGTCTCCCGCTTGTCTTGCGCTACCGCGGTGCCCGTGTATCCATCCGCAGCCTGCGTCAATTCCGTCAGCGTCCACGGCTGCCACACCACGGCCCCGGAACCCGCGGCCGCGCTCAACATGAGTGCATCGAAATGCTCGCGTCCCAGCGCTCTGCCGTACGCATCCGCCCCGTGCCGGGGACGCGGCATGTCGGCGGCGAGCATCGTATTGCCGGCGTATAAGCCGACCCGCGACACCGGCGGCCCCGCCTGCACAAGAAACGTGTCGGCGAGGCCGAGTTCACGCAGCAGCGGAAAACTTGTTGCCGAAATAAACTCGCCGCAAACCTTGCGCCGCGGAAACGACGCTTTCTCCACGATCGCTACCGACCAGCCTGCGCGCGCGAGCGTGAGGGCCGCCGTCGCACCGGCGGGTCCCGCCCCGATGACCATGGCGTCATACGATTTCATGTTCCGCGTCCACCGCCAGCGCCATCCCTGTCGCAGCCGCGAGTGGCCACGAAGCAATGACTGAACAATCCGCACGCATGCTCCTGCAGGGTCCACGCGTTGCCGGCCGGCCACAATCCGGACAGCTCCTGGTTTTTGAAACCCGCCCGCACGCTGACGACGGCGTCGTGCCGGCTGACGTCGTTGCAACCGGCAACCCCGAGCAAATGGCTGCCGAGCAGCGCGCGGCCCGAACGCCGCGGCTCGCAGGCGATCAACACGTGCGTGCGCCGCGCAATGAGGCAGAGCAATTCAGTCAATCTCGCCGCATCGAAATGATGCAGAAAGAGGTTGGCTACCATCACGTCGAAAACCGGCGTGGTGGATTGCGCGAGCCACGCAAATACATCAGCCGCCACTGCTTGTGCCTGCCAGCCCATGGCAACGAACTTGTCGCGCGTCGCCGCGCCGACCAGACTCTGCTGATCCAGCAGAACCACGTCCAGCGCTCCCCACCGCGACGGGATTTTTTCCGCGATCCGCAGCATGAAGGTGCCGTCGCCAGCGCCGATTTCCGCGATCGCACGCGGCGGTTTCTCGCGCAAGACGCGACGCAGTTCGCGCGCGACGAGCGTGCTGTTCGACATCAATGCGTTAATGCGCCGCAGATCGCGGCGCGACCGCATGGCGCGCGGATCGTCAGGCGGAAGTTCGTCCAGCCACTCAGGCTCGACGGTGCGCGCAATGTTCATCAGTGAATTCAAGCCCGCGCACGCCGGACGCCGGCGCCTGGGCCACCTTGAGCAACGCGCCGTGGCAACTGAATCCGGCGCCGAACGACGACATCCACCACCACCCGCCGGGAGCGTTACCCGCCAGCGCCGCCTGCAATGCGAAATACACGGACGGGCTGCTCACGTTGCCGAATTCGCTCAGCACTTTGCTGCTCCAGGCAACGTCGCCGGCCGAGAGTTCGAGGCTCTCCCGCAGCGCTTCCATGACTTTGCGGCCGCCCGCGTGCCAGATCCACGTCGCGATGTCATCGCGCGACATTCCCCGGCGGCCCAGCAAGTCGTCAAGCACGGCGGCGGCGTGCCCGGCGGCGAGCCGCGGCACCCGCGGCGAAAGAATGTTGCGCAACATGCCGTCCGTGTGCCCGAAGCGCAGCGCGTCGCGCTCGGCCGGATTGTGCAATGACGCTGCCGCCGCCCATTCGATACTGCGACCGGCCGCGGCCGGCTCCGCGGCGAGGACTGCCGCACCCGCGCCATCGCCAAACAGGCAGGCGCTGATCAAAACCCCCGGATCGTTGTCGAGATAAAACGCCGCGCTGCAGACCTCAACGCAGATCGACAGCACTTTCCTGCATTCATCCGCGCGCAGCAGCGCCGCGGCCGCGCGCAAATTGGGCAAAGCCGCGCCGCAGCCCTGGCCGACGAGATCAAGCGCGAACACGTCCGGCCGCAGGCCCAGGCTGGCGCCGACATAGCTGCTCAACCCCGGGCACAGATAGCCGGTGCAAGTGCTGATGACGACCGCGTCCACCTCGTGCGGGACGAGTCCGGCCTGCTGCAACGCACGGGTCGCGGCGTCACCGGCAAGCGCGGGCGCGTGCAGGGCAAAACGCCGGTGCAGCGTATCCGGATCAATGGCGAATGCCTCGGCAAGTGTAGCGAGCGCGAGCGAGCGCGTGCGGATGCCGTTGTCGTGCAGCAGTACTCTTTGCAAAGTCGCGCGCGCGCGCCGGTCAAGCTGCGCGAACTGCGCCGCAGCCTGGAACGCCTCCCAACACTCGATTTGCGTGTAACGATGCGGCGGCGTTGCCGTGCCCAGTCCCGTGATAAACATTGCTGGCTTCACTCGTCAAAACAATGAATTCGATGCGAATATTTTACGACTTACTCACAGAAAAAGGCCCCCGGGAAAACTGAATTCACCGAGGGCCTGGCTCTGCCGATAGTCTTCAGGGAGGAAAAGAATGGGCAGGAACCATTGCCGATTATCCACTTCAGGCCCGGGCCATCTGTGCGATAGCGAACATATGAAGGGGTTTTTCAACACTGTCTGCACGGCGTCGGCCTGGCGGCCAGCGAGCCAGTCCGCGCGCCGCGTCACTCCGCGCCCTTGGGCGGCGCGCGCGCGCGCTGTTGCGCGTCCGCCTTCATGAGCAGAGCGCCGCCGCCGAGCAGCACCGCGTCCATCCAGAACGCCGGCCCCAGGCCGAAGGCGCTTCCCAGCGTGCCGAATATCAGCGGCACCAGCACTTCCGTGAACTTGTTGAAACTTTGCCGCAATCCCATCGCTTCGCCGCTACGCCCTTCTGGCGCACGATTATAGGTGATGACCATCGACAACGGACCGCAGCAGCCCAGTCCCACGCCGAGGACAAAAGATATTACGGCCAGCATATACACGTTGGTGACGAACGGAAACAGCACGCACGCCGCCGCCGCCAGCGCCAGCGAACCGCACAATACCGCTTCCTCGCTGCTGCGCCTGACCAGCGCAGTCATCACCAGCCGCGTTATCAGCACACCCACTGCATAGGTGCCGATTACGATGCCGATGAGCGAAGCCGACAGCCCGATCGAGTGACCGTAAATCGGCATGTAGAAATTATACAGCTCGCCCCCGGTCTCGATGATGCCCGCCGCAATGAATGCGCGGCGCAACGGCAGGTTGCGCACGAGATCCATCGTGCGCTGCCCGCTGCGCTTGCCATCCTCCGCCAAACGCGGCAAGCCGCGCGCGAAGAACAGCAGAAACACGATCGGTCCGACCACAAACACCGCCAGCACGAGATAAGTCGATTGATGACCCACTGTGTCGATCAGCAGGCCGGTCACCGTCGGACCCAGCAACGCAGTCAACGCGACGCCCAGGCTGAATGTCGCGTAATTGCGCGTGCGCGTGTGCCCCGCGCCGAACGCGCCGATCAGGTGCTGCGCGGAAACGGTATAGAAAATATAGAGCGTGCCGATCAGCGTCGCCGATACGAAAAGCGCGGCCAGCCCGCGCCACATGTACGGCAACACGAGCCCGCAACCAAGGGCCAGCGAGCCCAGCAGCATGGGCAGGCGCGGGCCCAGCCGGTCCGACACGCGTCCCGCGTAGAGCGCGAGAAACAGCGAAAAAAACGAATACAGTGCGTACAGTATGCCGATGGTCAACGGCGTGGCGCCGAGGTCTATCGCGTACAGGGAAATCAGCATTTTGCTGCCCTTGTAGGCGGTATGATTGAGCACCGTCAGGGCGACGATGACGTAAAACCCCATGGCATCCTTGACGCGGCGGCGCTCCGCGCTGATTGAACGTGAAGCGCGATTGTAATCCATGCGCAAAGCGCGCCGCGGGCCATGCGCAAGAGCATCTGACACCATGCAGCGCACGCGCTTTTCATTGCGGCGTACGCTCTCAGGTAGAATCAGCATTCACGCGCGCGGCGTCGCGATGCGCGCCAACTCTGGAGATCAGCGCATGAAAATCGAAACCATAGGCGTAATGAGTCCCGGCGACATGGGGCAAGCCGTCGCGCAGCAACTCAAGAACAAGGGCTTCAACGTGTGCACCGCGCTCGACCAGCGCAGCGCGCGCAGCAAGGAACTCGCGAGGCAGGCAGGCCTGACCGACGTCGGCTCGCTTGCCGGGCTGGCCGAAAAATGCGACGTCATTCTTTCCGTGATGAATCCCGGCTCGGCGCTCGGCTTCGCCGGCGAACTTGCGCAGGCGCTGAAAACCACCCGGCGCAAGCCGCTGGTAGTCGACTGCAACGCGATTGCGCCGAGCACGATGCGCGCGATTGAAACCACGATTACCGGCGCTGGCGGCCTCTGCGCCGACGGCGGCATCATCGGGCCGCCGCCGCGCGGAACCGCCAGGATGTCGCTCTACGTTTCAGGCGCCGAAGCTTCGGCACTCGAGCAGCTCGCGACGCCCCAGATCAGCGTGAAAGTGATCAGCGAGCGGATCGGCGACGCAAGTGCGATCAAGATGTGCTACGGCGCGTTCAACAAGGGGCTGCAGTCGATGGCGCTCGAACTGCTGGTCGCCGCGCGCCGGCTCGGCATCGACGCGTTGCTGGAAACGCAACTCAGGGAAAGCCGCCGCGAGGTCTACGACTGGATCATCGGCTCGCTGCCCATCATGCCGCCCAAGGCGTACCGCTGGGTGCCGGAAATGCTCGAGATCGCCAAGACCTTCGAAGCGGTCGGTCTGACGCCGCGCATGTACCAGGGAACGGCGGACATGTACGAGTTTGTCGCCGCCACCGCGCTCGGCAAGGAAACGCCGGAAAACCGCGATAAATCACGCACCGGGCAGGACGTCGTCCGTCTGCTTGCCGACGATCCGCGGCGTTGACCGCCTGGCGCGCCGACTAAGAGCGCCTAATATAATGAAACGCGCGCGTGTTTCATTGTGTCAGGTGCTCTAAGGAACGCGATACATCGCACGGCGGTCGCGCCTGAACGCGATGACTTCGGCCGGGCCTTCGTCCGCGCCGCGGCCGAGCGTCAGCGTGCCGGCGCCGTCGAGCAGCAATTCCTTGCGCAGCACGTGCACCTCTTCGCCGCTGTCGAGTGCTACGAAGGTGCCGTTCAGGCTGTGGTCGACCAGATAGAAATTCATGTTGATCAGCCGTATGCTCACGTGCTTGCGCGAAGCGAGCTTCTCGTTCACCACCAGCTCGCACTCCTCGCCACGGCCGATGGTGACGTTCGGGCGCGACTGGTCGAGCCGCAGACTGACATTGCGGTGCGACACGAGCAGGCTGCCCTGATCGCCCGGAATAATCTTGAACGAACGAATATTGACGTCCGTCAACTGGGTGGTGTCCGGGTGCCAAACGACCTGGTAAACGGTCGTTTCCTCGGTGCTGCCCTTGAGCACGACTTTGAACACCGGACGCACGCTCGCCCTGAATTCAGGCGACAGGTTGCGTTCAGTGGCTTCGGTGGTGAGTATCTGCTCGGCCGCCGCGACGGCCGTCAGGTAGGCCGCCGCGTTGACGGTGTCGCCGAATACATCATTCTCTTCCACCAGCACCGGGCCGTAATGCAACCCGATGTGGATCTGCACATGGTACTTCCCCGGTCGCTTGGCGTCGACCTGGGCCTGCATCTCGCTCGCCGCGAGCACCGCGTCGTCGGCGCGACGAAACACGCACATCACTTCGTCGCCTATGGTTTTGACCACCCTCCCCCTGAACCGCTCCACCACTTCGGAAATGAGCGCGAGACAGGTAGTAACGACTTTGCGCGCCGCATCATCGCCGAGCGTGCTGTAGAGCCGGGTGCTGTCGCTGATATCGGCGAACAACACTGCCAGATTTTGAGTTTGGGTCGTCATATCCCATTGCCGGGTGGCGGGCCGTTCATTATCCCACACGCGACTGTTGATTATGCACGATCAGCCGCCCGCACCCGCCGCCACGACAACCGAGTTATTGCAATGCCTGATGCATCCAGTGCGCGGCGGCCAAAGTCTGCGCATCGCCGCCGAACGCGCCGATCACCTGCAGCCCCACCGGCAAACCGTTGGCGGCGACCGCCACCGGAATGCTGACGCACGGCGTGCGCAGCAAAGTCCACATACGGTTGAAAACCGGATCCCCGGTCATGCCGAGCCCCGCGGGCGCGGCGCCCGTTGCGCTGGGCGCCAGCAGTACGTCGCAATCGCCGAATACATCGGCCAGCGCGCGACGGCAGTTGCGCGCGAGCATTTGCGCCGCATCATAGCGTTCGTGCGTGACGCGCAGTCCCTCGGCGAGTATGTCCTGCAGGCGCGCGCTGATTTGCGGCCAGTGCGCAAGCCGTTCATGCGCCAGCGACTGCGCCTGCTCCGCGAACATGATGTCGGTCTGCGCCTGCACCAGGCTCGCATAGGTCGGCGGCAGTTTGATCGCCGTGACGACCGCACCGGCCACGGCAAGCCGGCGTGCCGCCGACTCGAGCGCGGTGACCGTCTCGGGCGCGGCATGCTTCCATTCGTAGGTGTGGCAAATACCGACGCGTAAACTGCCGGACAGCGGCGTCTGCACCATCAAGTCCAGCCGCCCGGTCAGCGCAGCCGCGAACAGCGCGGCGTCCGGCACGGTGCGCGCGATGGTTCCCACGGTATCCAGCGTATCCGACAACGCCTTGACGCCGACGCGGCTGAGCAGACCGAAACTCGGCTTGTAACCGACCACGCCGCAATACGACGCCGGCCGGATAATGGAGCCCGCAGTCTGCGTGCCGAACGCGAGCGGCACCATGTAATCGGCGACCGCCGCCGCCGAGCCCGACGACGAACCGCCCGGCGTATGTGTGAAGTCATGCGGATTGCGCGTCTTGTTCGGCTGCATCACCGCGAACTCGGTCGTCACGGTCTTGCCAATGACGATGCCGCCCGCCGCGCGCGTAAGCGCCACGCACGGCGCATCCCATGCCGGACGATGACCGGCATAGATCGGCGAACCGTAGGTCGTCGGCATGTCGGCGGTGTCGATCAGATCCTTGACGCCTACCGGCACGCCGCGCAGGAGCCCGCTGCCGGATCCGGCGTCCACCGCCCGCGCTTCATTGAGCGCGGCGTCGCGGTTGATGCATTCCCACGCCTGGACGTCGCTCTCGCGCGCGTCTATGCGTTCAAGGCAGTCGCGAACCAGCGCTTCCGCGGTGATCTTCTTCGCGGCAATCCCGCGTGCCGCGTCCACCGCGGAAAGGGTATTCAATGCGCCCATCACAAACTCCAGTCTTTGATCAGGTCGGTGTAAATATCGACCGCCTCTTCGATGCGGTCAACGAGGCAGTACTCATCGGTCTGGTGCGCGAGTTCGGGCTCGCCGGGCCCGAGCACCACCATCGGGATGTCGCGATACGCGTCCTTCAGCACCGCGGCATCGGTAAAGTAGGTGGCGCACTTCGCCCGCGGACGCGTCCCCAGGCGCGGCCCGGTCACGTCGAACACGCGCTGTATCCACGGTTGCGCGGGATCCGAATAAATTGCGCCGACGTCGATGGTCGGCGTGACCTCGACCGTTTCGCCGAGCAGACGCTGCAGGCGCGACCGAATGAGCGCGTGATCCTGGCCCGGTATCGTGCGGATATCGACGCCGATGACGGTGGCATCGGGCACCGAGTTGATATTGAGGCCGCCGTGCACGGTGCCCACAT
>JAYWDM010000631.1:0-3138 GCA_043779885.1 Betaproteobacteria bacterium
CTTACGCGTAACGGCGTCGCCGCGCTCGCGGCAAGCAATCTCGTGACAGTGCCGACGCTCGCCCTTAACACCGTGGGCGCGCACGGGCCGCAGCCCGCGCGCCTGTACCTGTTCGGCCTCGGCGCCGAACAGGAAGCGCGCCAGGTGGCGCAGTACGCGCTGGACGACGGCCACCGCGGCGCTTACCTGGTGGGCGACAATACGCCGGTCAGCAAACGCATGCGGCTGGCGTTTGTCGAGGAGTTCGCGCGCCGCGGCGGCCGCGTCGTTGCCGATATTGCGTACAGCGCCGACCAGCAAAGTCTGACCCGGTTGCGCGAGACCACCGCGCGCGGCGCGGCCGACATGGTTTTCCTTGCGCTGGATTCCACGCGCGCGCGCGCGGCGCGCCCCTATCTGGGCAATACACTCGCGCTGTATGCGACATCGCAGGTCAACGCCGGAACCGGTGCGCAGGCCGCGCGTGAACTCAACCTCGTGCAATTTGTCGACATGCCGTGGCTCCTGCAACCGGACCACCCGGCAGTGATGATCTATCCACGCGCGCAGTTCGGCGGCGTCATCGACTTCGAGCGCCTGTACGCGCTTGGCATCGATGCGCTGCGGATCGGGCTCGAATTACTGCTCAATGCTCCCGATCCGTCGCTCGATGGCGTCACGGGACTCATCCGGATCACGCGCAACCAGACGTTCGTGCGCGAACTGCCCCTCGCCCGGTTTGTCGACGGCAAGACCGTCGTCCTCGGCAAACCCCGCTGATGCGCGCGGGTGGCGAGGACGCGGAGAACCGCGCGGGCGCATTTCTGCAACGCGCGGGACTTAAGCTTGTCGCGCGCAATTATCGCTGCCGCTTCGGTGAAATCGACCTGATACTGCGCGACGGCGATACGCTGGTTTTTGTCGAAGTGCGCATGCGTTCAGGCGACCGTTACGGCGGCGCCGCCGCCAGCATCACCCACGCCAAGCGCACCCGGTTGTTGCGCACGGCGCGGCACTACCTCGCCAACCTTGCGCAACCACCCGCCTGCCGCTTCGACGCGCTGCTCATGAACGGGCAGGACCATACGATCGAGTGGCTCAAAAACGCGTTTGAAGAGCAACCAGGCCGCTGACACGAAAAAACCCGCGGCAGGCCGGCGCTGGCCACAACACGGGGTTTGCGTCATATTTGCCGCTCTTATGCGATAATTTCCCGAAATAGTGAGAAAAAATGGACCTGATAAATCGCATCAGCGAGAACTTTTCCGAAAGCGCGCATCTCAAACTGCAAAGTATGGATACGCTCGCAGGACCGATCGCGGCCGCGGCGGAGCGCATGGTGCATTGCCTGCGCGCCGACGGCAAAATACTCGCCTGCGGCAACGGCGGCTCGGCGGCGGATTCCCAGCATTTCGCGGCGGAACTGCTGAACCGCTTCGAAATGGAGCGCCCGGGACTCGCCGCGCTGGCGCTCACGACGGATACTTCGACGCTGACGTCGATCGCCAACGATTACGATTTCGAGCAGGTATTCTCGAAACAGGTGCGCGCGCTCGGACACAAGAATGATTTGCTGCTTGCCATTTCGACGAGCGGCAATTCGAAGAACGTGCTGGCGGCGATCAATGCCGCCCACGAAAACGGCATGGGCGTGGTGGCGCTGACCGGGCGCAACGGCGGCAACATGGCCGCGGCGTTGCAGGGGTCCGACATCCATATTTGCGTGCCGGCGCAAAACACCGCACGCATACAGGAAGTCCATTTGCTTACTTTGCATTGCCTGTGCGATGCGATCGATTGCTTGCTACTGGGAGTTGAATGAATATGCATAAACTACGCCTGCTCACGCTGCTCGTCATGGTTCCCGTTCTGCTTTCCTCGCTGTATGGCTGCATCGCCGCGGTGGTTGGCGGCGCCGGCACGGCGGTCCTCGTCGGCGAAGACCGGCGCACCGTCGGCACCGTCACCGAAGACCAGGGCATTGAACTCAAAGCGGTGAACCGCATCAGCGACAAGTTCAAAGACGCGCACGTTAACGTCACCAGCTACAGCCGCATGGTACTGGTCACCGGCGAGGCAGCCAACGCCGCCGCCAAAGCGGAAATCGAAAAAATCGTGCGCGCCATCGAGAACGTGCGCAGCGTCTATAACGAAATGACGGTGGCGGATAACACCGCGCTGTCGGCGCGCGCCAATGATTCTTACATTACATCGAAAGTAAAAGCCCGCTTTGTCGACCGGCAGAAATTCAACCCGGTCCACGTCAAGGTCGTGACCGAAGCCAGCGCCGTTTACCTGTTAGGGATGGTCAAGCGCAAGGAAGCGGACGACGCCGTCGAAATTGCGCGCACCACCAGCGGCGTGCAAAAAGTGGTCAAGCTGTTCGAGTATCTCGATTAGGCAGGCTATTGCGCGCACGATCCCGCGCGAAGCGCCGGCGCCCGGGTTCTGCGCGGCAGCATTCCGTGATCATCGCAGCGGCGTCATGGGCGTATGCACGCGCCCCGAACATCACCGTATCCCGGGCCGGCAGACCTTTACGGCCGACTGCGCCCCCAATCAGGGTATCGGCGCTTTTTCCCAACCTTTTTCGCCAGTCCGCCCGCGCCGGTCATAGCGTATAACGAGCAAAGATGAAAATAAATCCCCTCGCAGGCCAGCCCGTCCGGCCGGACATGCTGGTCAACGTACCCAGACTCATCACGGCCTACTACACCGACGTGCCGGACCCCGCCGAGCGCGGGCAACGGGTCGCCTTCGGCACCTCGGGGCACCGCGGTTCCGCGTTTGAAAAGACCTTTAACGAATGGCACGTTCTCGCCATCACGCAGGCCATTTGCCGCTATCGCAAAGAGCATGCAATCGACGGGCCTCTTTTCCTCGGCATCGACACGCACGCGCTGTCCGAACCGGCATACGCCAGTGCACTCGAAGTGCTGGCGGCCAACGGCGTGGAGGTGATGATCGCGCAGAACGGCGAGTACACGCCTACGCCTGCCGTTTCCCACGCGGTAATCGTTTACAACCGCGGCCGCGCGACGGGATGCGCGGACGGCATCGTCATCACGCCGTCGCACAATCCGCCCGACAACGGCGGGCTGAAGTACAACACGCCGAACGGCGGACCCGCGGATGCCGGCGTTACCGGCTGGATAGAAG
>JAYWDM010000632.1:0-3130 GCA_043779885.1 Betaproteobacteria bacterium
GTACACGGTCAACAATAGACGGCACTTTCTACCCGTCGGCGGCCAGGACTACGCGCTCAGGTGGCATGCAGTGCGTCTGCGGGCGCAGGAAGAGGGCACTCCATGCAGCAAGAACAATGTGCAGTGGGCAGCGTTAGTTCAGGTTGCGGGCGGGCGATGGTTTTAAGGGTGGGTGGCATGCGTTTTGCGATTATCCACAAGGTTGTGAGTTTAGACGAGCGGAAAGGGTAAAAAAATGAGAGGACGATTACGAGGTTTCACCCTGATCGAACTGGTCGTGACGATCAGCATCATCGCCATCCTGGCGGCAGTGGCCTTGCCGCGCTACATAGCCCTGCAAACGCAGGCGCGGACAGCAAAGATGCAGGCGATTTACGGCGGCATTCGTTCCGCCTCGGCGCTAGCCCATGCCCAGGCGATCGCCACCAACCAGACTGCGGCCGCGACGATTTCCATGGAAGGGGCGCTCATAGACCAGGTAAATGGATACCCGACCGCGACCTCGACCGGCATCATCAGAGCGTTGCAACTCGATCAGACCAATGACCAGGTGTTGCTGTCGCCGGGCGGCGCGGCGGCGGGTTCGACCATAACCATCGACATCAACGGCGCCACCACGCCGGCGAACTGCCGCGTTTCATATACGTCGGCACCGGTCGTCAATGGGTCGCCGAACATCGTGCTGCCCCTCGTGCCGGACTGCTCTTAAGGCCCCTGACCGCGTAGCGACATCGCGCAGCGGGATTTTTTATTGACTGTGGTTTTCTTGAAGTGATTTTCTTGAAGAGGAGAAGGAAAATGCAAGCCAAGCAAAGCGGGTTTACCTTGATCGAACTCGTGGTTGTGATCGTGATTCTGGGCATTCTGTCCGCCGTCGCGCTGCCGAAATTTATCAACCTTTCTGGTGAGGCTGCGCAAGCCGCCGCCCAAGGAGTGGCGGGTGCCGTTTCATCTGCGACTGCGATCAATTATGCCGCGCGCAAGGCGAGTGCCACCGCCGGCGCGGGGCCGATCCTGAGCTGTGACAACGCCAGTACGAATGCCGCTACGCTATTGTCCGGCGGCCTGCCTGCTGGTTATACGCTCACCGCTACTGTTGCCACCTGCACGGACGGCAACGCCGCCACTTGCACGGTTACCAATACCAACGTGGCGCCTAATCGCACGGCGAGTGCCGTTATCGTGTGCGTCAGTCCGTAATTAATGCGGCCTGAACGATCACTGCCACAGTCGGAATCGGCTGCGGCAGTGATCGTTTCCCCCGTCCTGGGCGTGCTGTCACAGCGTACGTCGGTGCGGAGTCACCGATCGATCGCCTGGAATGCGGGCTTTACGCTTGTCGAGCTGGTGGTCGTCATCATTGTGGTGGCGATCCTCGCGGCAATCGCGATACCGAGGCTTAATACTCACACGTTCGACACCGTAGGCTATTACCAGGAAGTGCTCTCCTCAGTGCGTTATGCGCAAAAGGAAGCGGTCGCAAAGCGTCGGGTGGTATGCGTCACGCTGGGCGCCAGTTCCGTCACCATCAGATTTGCCAATGCCGCGGGTTCCTCGGTCTGTAACACCGATCTGGTCAGTCCGCGTGGGGTCAGCCCGTTCACCGTGACCGCCGCAAGCGGAGTCGCGCTGTCCAGCGCCCCGGCCACCGGCAGTTTTTTCTTCGATGCCCTCGGCCGGCCATTCGATGTGGCCGGCACCTCCAGCCCGCAGCGGACCATCAGCATCACCGGTGATGGGACCCAGAGCTTCGTGGTCGAGACGGAAACCGGCTATGTGCACTGAAATCGGCGCGGTGAATCGGGTGTCCGGCCGTTCTTCTTCTCAGGCGGGGTTGTCTTTGATCGAACTGATCATGTTCATCGTGATCGTCGGGGTCGGGCTCGCCGGGATTCTATCTGTGCTGAACCTCACGGCCCAGAAGAGCGCAGACCCGATGATCCGCAAGCAGATGCTGGCGGCGGCCGAATCGCTTCTGGAAGAGGTGGAACTGATGCCGTTCACCTATTGCGACCCGGACGACACCAATGTACTGACCGCGACCAGCCCCGCGATTAGCCCCACCGGCTGTGCCACGCTGGTGGAAGGCACCACCACGATCCCCGCGGCCGAAACGCGCGGGTCGTCGACAAATCCGTTCGACAATGTCGGCGACTATGGAGGCACCACGGGCACGCTGACCATTTCTCCGCTTACCGACGTTTCCAATAATCCAATCGGTATGCTTGCCGGGTATTCGGCGACGGTGAATATCGCCACTTCCGCCCTGGGCGGAATTGCGGCGACTGAATCGCTGCTGATCACCGTGACGGTCACCGCGTCCAACGGCGAGTCGCTCGCCCTCAGCGGATACCGTACCCGCTACGCGCCGAACTCGACTCAATAGCCATGTCACGTCCGATCGCGCTACGAGAGAAGGGATTCACGCTTGCGGAAGCGATCATCGTTATCGTCATAACCGGTATACTTTT
Organism: Betaproteobacteria bacterium; assembly: GCA_043779885.1. Classification (GTDB taxonomy): domain Bacteria; phylum Pseudomonadota; class Gammaproteobacteria; order Burkholderiales; family SG8-41; genus PALSA-1004. Next base: position 2,472 of record JAYWDM010000632.1, read on the forward strand.
CGCGGCAATTGCGATTTTCATCCAGCGCCCGGTTAAGGGCTATTTCGATACGATCCGGCGCGCCCAGCTCGTGGACATTGCCGATACCGCGCTGCAACGCATTAGCCGCGACGTCCGTCTGGCGCTTCCCAACAGCGTGCGCATCGCCACCAGTGGCGGAAAGTATTATCTGGAATTTCTTCTGACCAGTGGCGGCGGACGTTACCGCGCCGACGGTCCAGGCAATTCGTTCGTCGCCGGAACGTCGATTAACAAATTCGATGTGCTCGGGCCGATGCCGACTTTTTCCGGGGGCGAATCGATCGTCGTGTTCAATCTGTTCTCCGACCCGGCGGCCACCAGCGCAAACGCCTACGTTGGCGACAACCGTGCAGCCTACTTCAGCAATAACGGGACGGCGATCACATTGACTCTCGCCAAGATATTCCCTTTCGACTCACCCGCTCACCGGTTCCAGGTCGTCCAGTATCCGGTCACCTACGAATGCGACCCGGCCGGCGGTGTTTTGCGCCGTTACTGGGGTTACGCGATTGCCAGCACTCAGCCGACCCCGCCCGTCGCCGTCAATCAGGCGCTGCTCGCGAACAATGTGTCTTCATGCTCGTTTGGCTACGCTGCGGGCGCCAGCCAACGCAACGCGGTGCTGGTTACGACGCTTT
>JAYWDM010000633.1:0-8969 GCA_043779885.1 Betaproteobacteria bacterium
GGGCGTCGATACAACGGGCGCCGGCGTCCTGACCGTCGCCCCGAGCCAGAATATCAACACGACTAACGATCCCGGCGGAGCCGTCAGACAAACCGCTGGGAGTACCGCGACGATCACGTTCGGCGGCGGCTCGACCGTGAGTGGAGCCGTCGGGGCGCTGACGCCGGGCTTCACATCGCCGTTGTTCAACATCAATGCCGGCGTGACCGGAACGACGGTGAACTTCGGCGGGCCGGTGTTTACGACCACGTTAAGTGTCACCGGAACGGGAACCGTCAATTTCAATGGCGACACTACCGCGGCCACCAACTTCGCCGCTGATGGTTTTATCAATCTCGGTGCGGGCCGGACGCTGACTGGCGCGATGACTACCGCGACCGCGGGTACAGGAACCCTGACGCTCAATGGTGGCAGCACCATGGTTGGCGCCATTGGCGGCGCAAGCGGGGTGAAGCTGGTCAACGTGGTCGGCGGCAACGCCGCGATTACCGGCGCAGTTCAGTCTTTGGGGTTCAATCTCGGCGCGAATACCCTGGCCATCACGGGAGCGCTGACTACCAACGCCGGGGGGGCGATCGCGACCACGCTCACCAGCAACACGCTCCCCGGCAACGGCAATATCACCGCGGCGAACGCGGATTATCTGGGCGTCGGGATTACAGTGGTCCCGACGGTGGGTGGCACGCTCACACCGGGAACCATTTTCAAGATCGTCAACGGGACGGCGACGGCTGGTAAACCCATCACGGTCATCAACAGCAACCCGCGCTACACGTTCACCGGTGCGCTCGGCGGGGTTGCCGCGGACGGTGACGTGAGTATAGTTCTGGCCGGGGTCGCACCCCTGGCGACCATCGTGACGACGCCGGCCGCCGTCGCAGTCGCGCCCATATTGGACGTGACCGCGCCGGCCGGTTCTGATTTGCTGGTCGTGCAGAATGCGATTGCCGCGCTCCCCAGTGCCGCGGCAATCAACAATGCGCTGACACAACTTGCGCCGGGCACGACAAATCTTGCCGCGCCACGGGTAGTCGGCTAGGCCATGCGGCTTTTTGACGATTTGTGGATGGCGCGCGTGGACGAGATCCAGGACCTGTGCTGCGACACCTGTGAACCGAATAAAGCCGGTGCGCCGGTCAATGCGCATAAATGCAAAGGCTCCGAGCAGCGCAGCAACTGGTGGGGAAAAGGCTTCGACACTCTGGCCCGCCAGGGCGACATCGACAATGTGAACGGTTACCGCAGCAACGCCTTTGGCGTGATGCTGGCCTACGACGTGCCCCTGAATAACGAGACCCGCGCCGGTCTCGGCGGTGGTTATGCAAATACCACCATTGACGGGAACAATTCCACCGGCCGCACGCGCGTCGACTCCTTTCAGCTCACGGGTTATCTCAGCCACGCGCCGGGGCCGTGGTTTGTGCAGGGTGCGTTGACGGCCGGGGTGGACAAATACTACGGCTCACGGCCTATCATATTTGCGGGCGTGAATCGCACGGCGAATGCCGACTTCACGGGACAGCAATACGGCGGCGTGGTCTCGACCGGCAGGCATTTTTACTTCAGCCAGGCCACCACCGTCACGCCGCTCGCTGCCTTGCAGGTGACCCGCATCCACGTCGGCAGCTATACGGAAAGCGGCGCCGGCGACGTGAATCTGCGCGTGAACAGCCAGGATTACAACTTCGTGCAATCAAGCCTGGGAGTGAAAGCGGAGCGCGTCATAGCATCCGGCAGCGGCACGTATTCGCCCGAAGTGCATGCCAAGTGGCTGCATGATTTCAGCTCGACGACCATGCAGCAAAACGCGGCGTTCACCGGCGGCGGCGCAACGTTTACGACGCAAGGGGTAAAACAGGACCGGGAGCTGTTCAATGTCGGCGCGGGCATCACGTTTCTCTCATGCAAATGCGGCGAGAAAGCATGGACGGTCAAGGGTCTCTACGATTACAAGTGGAATCAAAGCAGTTTCTCATCACATCAAGTATCGGTCGTGGCGAGTCTCAAATTCTGATGGCGTCATGCGCCGGCGATTCAACTCATCGCGTACCGGCCTTGTCCGGCGGCTCCGCCTGGGACACCCGATAGCGCGCGAGCTCGGTGTTCAGCCAGAGGCTGCTCGACACCGGTAAATTTCCGCCGCATTTGATTTCATACGGCTCACCGGAAAAATAGCTTTGCGTGGCCGCCTTGACGATGAAGTCATTGGTCGTGTCGACCATGCCCATTTTTTCCAGCCAATTGTACTTGCCGCGCACATGATCTTCCGCGGCCTTGGCGTTGTTCCAGGCGCCGTAGCGCTTGAATTCACAGCCGGAAACCCCGATGAATTGAATCAGGTGGCTGATCTCCTGTTGCACGACAGGCGGAGGTGCCGGGTGCGCAATCGGCGCCATGGCCAATCCCAGCGCAAGCGCGAATACCTTCAATGAGCGGATCTTCATGGAGCGGGCAGCCATATTTAGAAACCCTTTGCTGAACTGCAGAAAAGTAACCCGCATGACCGGCGCATGTCGGCGCCAGCGCGCGGGGGATCGAGGGCCGTCATCATGCCGGGACATTGCTCGCGCGCGGCGCAATCATGCCCGGCCGCCAAACGGCAGCCTGTTACCAGCCCAACTATTGTCTCTGGTCCGCGCTAATTGATTCGTTAGAGCGCACCGTTATTTGACGTCTTCGAGCTTGACGCCTCGGCCCGCACGGAAGCTGGCGCGAGCCTGCTCGATGCGCTGCAAAAACCGGGGGTCGTGTTCAAGTCGATAGTCGAACCAGTCGTCCTCCGACTTGAACCCAATAAGTACACCGGCCGGTTTGCCGTGACGTGTGATGACGACGTCGTGTGTCTCTGCTTCCCTAAGAAAGCGGGACAAGTCATCCTTGACCTCGGAAAGAGGCACTTCCTTCATTTTAGAATTCCGAACCGCGCTAACCATGACTCAGCCTCCGGTTTGGGCACGATCGCCAGTACCTCGACAGTCAAACCCGCAACATCGTAGAACACACGGACCTCCTCGACGCGAAGCCTGTACTGCGGGCGCGCTATGCTCCGCAAACGCTTGATTCGGCTACGGCTGGTTTTGGCTGGTTCGTGCCTCAAATGGGTTTCGAGGGCCTCCCTTACCGCTGTCCGTTCGCCGGCCTTCAATCTGCGCAGGTCTTCGACGGCTTCGGGGGCCAGGAGTATCTCGAATCGCATTCTGGCCATATTATAGCCAGAACGCTTGTAACCGCATAGTGCGCTCTAGACAGAATGGCTTAGCTGAAGGCGGCCTTCCTCCATGCTGGCGTTTGAACTCAGCCGCGTACGGAGGCCGCAGGCCATAGCACGTCGGCTGCAGCGAAGGGTTCAAGTAAGCCGCTACGCGGCAGTCGATACTCGGCATCGCTGGAGCGTCGTGTAGCGCCACGCCGTGGGTTCGCGCGGCGCTGGTCTGGTCACGTTCATAAATTTTTGCACTGCTTTTTGTTCCACTGCATCCCGCAGCGGATTTAACTCCGAGGAGAGCAATCATGACAGATTCAAACGACTGGTTCCAGAAATCCATCAACTCGCTTTCGTTGAACGGCATCCACCATGACAGCCGTCACGATGACGTCGACCTTGAGACGGACGAGATCGGCGGCGAGGTCAGGGAGGCGATCGATCCGTCCGTCGGCGTAGCGAAATTCGATGCCAATGTTCTTACCCTCGACCCATTCGAGGGCGTCGAGACCTTGCCGGAATGCCTGATACCACAGCGCGGTGTCGGAAGAACTGAATGGCGATAGAAGCCCGATCCGAGGGACTCTCGCCGCCTGTTGCGCCCTGACGACGGGCGGCGAGAGGAGAAATGTGCTGGCACCTGCGATGAACGCGCGTCGATCTATGTCAGCCATGATGTTGGTCTGCCTAACGCTCCGCTAACCGGCGCGCGCCGTCTTGCGCGCGTCTGTGTTGAGCGGGTGGTTGGCAGCACACGTACGCCGGCCCCCTGGCCTGCTGCTGCACCGTGCTTCCCGCCGCGCACTTGCGCATCATTCGAGGCGCAGCTGGCAATTTATTTTCTGCGCCCAATGTGCGACAGCGCACCGAACGTGACGGCGAAATGACGGATAAGGGTCATTGGAAAAGCGCGCCGACAAGGCCGCTTGCCATTGACCCGATTTACATGACAGGAGATCCAACATGATCAGAAAAATTTTCGCACCCATCCTCGCGGCATTGTTTTTAGCCGGCGCTTTCGGCACGCTTGCCGGTTGCAACACCATCGAGGGCGCGGGCACCGATATCCAGCGGGGCGGTAAAGCGATCAAGGACGAAGCGAGAGAGCATAACCCACGGTAATTCCCGTTCGCAGGTACGGCCCGGATGCGTGAAGGCCGCCGGGTGTGAACGACGGAACGCGCGGTATTCGCAATGCCGGGCGGTTCTAGCGGATGGGCTGCGGCAGTTGCGCGCGCAGGCGGCGCATCTGCGCTTCCAGTTCGTGAATTCGTTCGAGCAGCGAAACAACCAGGGCGACCCCGTGCGGGTCGAGTTCGAAACCGGCGCGCAGACGACAGGCCATGCGCACTGTCAGCAAACATTTGCCGCTGAATACCCACGCCGATGATTCCGGGTCTAGGGGAGTAACGGCGCCATAGTCGACGAGTTCGCGCAGTTCCGCTTCCGACAAGCCCGACGAGTCCGCGAGTTCCGCCAGGGTAAGCTCATGCTCCTCGGTCAGCCAAACGGCTTCGGCGCGTTCAGTTTGCATGTTTCGCCTCCTCTTGAAAGCGCCCCCGCGGGTTGAATGTCGAGCCTGCCGCGAGTTCGGTGAACAACTCGCGTTCACGCTCGCTGATTATGGTGGGTACGGCAATTTGCACGATGGCATAGAGATCGCCATCCTTGCCCGATGGCTTGGGCAGTCCGCGACCCGCCAACCGCAATTGCTGCCCGGCGTGAGTATGCGGCGGCACTTTCAGCCGCACCGGCCCGCCCAGCGTCGGCACCTCCACGCCTGCGCCCAGCACCGCCTCCCACGGCGCCAGCGGCAGATCGATATACAGATCATGCCCGCTGACGCGAAATAACGGATGCGGATGCAATGCGATATTGATGTAGAGGTCGCCATCGCGGCCGCCATGGGCCCCTTTGCCGCCTTTGCCGGCGAGGCGTAATCGCTGTCCGTCGGCTGCGCCCTTGGGAATACGCACCTTGAAAGTGCGCGGCACGCGATGCGGCAATCCCTGCCCGTCGAATTCGGGCACGCTCAGGTTCAGTTCGACTTCGGTGCCGCGATGCGCTTCCTCCAGCGAGATGTGGGCGGTGACTTCGAAATCCTGGCCGGGCATCTGCATCGTGCCCGGTCCTCTTCCCGCGCGATGCCGGCCCGCCGCGAGTCCTGCCAGGAGATCCGCCAGATCGACGTCGTCGGACGAGAATTGCGAGTCGCCGAACTGCCCGCCCCAGTCTGGCGGTGGCTGGAAGTCCTGCCCCGGCTGGTGGCGCCCGAGGCGGTCATACGCAGTTCGCTTTTCCGGGTCCTTGAGCGTCTCGTAGGCTTCCGCGACGGCCTTGAATTTTTCTTCGCCATCCGGATCCTTTGAAACGTCCGGGTGATACTTGCGGGCGAGCTTCCGATACGCCTTTTTAATAGCGTCGGCCGCGGCGCTGCGTTCGACACCAAGTATGCCGTAGTAGTCTTTATATTTCATCGATGGCGCCAGGAAAGTTGGAGAAACGCACGCAATCTCCGTGACCCACCCCATGTTTCGAGTCAGGCACCGGAAAGCAATCAGTCTACCGCATCGTGCCTGACCGCGATGCGACCTATAGCGGCGACGCGCCCTGCGATTTCAAAGCCGCAGCCGGTGCGGTTCCGTCGGTTGCCGATTGCTCGTCAGGCTCGCCGCGTTCATCCAGCGCGCCGAGCACCTGCTCCGGACTCATCGACTGGCGCAGTGCGTCCGCCGCGGGATCGTGGCGATTTCTGACATTCGGAATATCGCGCCGCAACTCTTCCAGCATGTCGATTATCTTGGCGGCCTTCTGCTCGGTCATCAGCGTCACTTTCATGTCCAGATGCGCGCGCTGTTCTTCGAGCGTGGCAAAGCGGTTCTGCTTGGTCAGGACCACGGTCGCCGTAAGCAACGCGCCCAGGCCCACTATTCCCTGCAGCCAGAGAAAGGGCGCCGGATCAAATTCGGCCGCGCCAAACTGGCGCAATGCGTTGTTGGCGATCATCCAGAGCGCGACAAAGAGCAGAATAATGCCGAGGAAGACCGGCTGGCCGATGAATTTGCTGATGCGTTCCAGGATGCGCTGCGGGCGGCTGATTTTTTGCTCTTCGCGCGTGTAGAACTCCAGTATGGCCTCGATATTCTGATTGTGCTGATTGATGTCGAACCTGGGCGGCGCATCCCGCGATTCCGGAGGCGGCGCCGGCGTTACCATGGCAGGATCTGCGCGTTTGACGCAGGCGGCGACGGGGGATACGGCAGGCATGCGCCAGGGAGGGACAGGCGCATTACAAGCGGGAGGGCAGCGTCTTGTTGATGGTAATTTTTCTGCCCTCGACTTTGATGTATCCGCCGCGGGAAAGGCCCTTGAATATTCGACTGACCATTTCGCGTGATGACCCTACCCGGTTGGCCATGTCCTGCTGCGTCAGTTTCTCGGCGATAACCAGCTTGCCATCGTGGGCAACCGCAAGGTCGAGCAGCAGGCTCGACACTCTCCCATAGACATTCAGCATGGTGAGCCCGCGTACATTCTTGTTCAGACGCCGCACGATGTGAATAAGATGCTCAATCAAATGCTGAGAGACTTCCGGATGTTCCACCAGAATATGCTTGAAATCGGATTGGGAGATGACCGCAAACCGCGACGGTTCGAGCGTCACGATCGACGCCGACCGGGCCTCTCCATCAAGCGCCATCTCGCCGAAGTAGCCGCCGGGGCCTTTGATCGAAAGTATGAGTTCCTTGCCGTTTTCTTCAGCAAGGAATACCTTGACCTTGCCGGACACGATCACATACAGAGACCCCGTACATTCGCCCTCGTTGATAACAATTGCGTCCTTGGGGAAGGTTTTTTCCACCGCTTTATGGGCAATGGCGCGCAGTTCGTCATCCCGCAAGCCCACAAACAGGGGAGCCTTATCCAGACTGATCGACATGCGTAGCCTCCGGCGAAAGCGCCCGTATCACGGTCGGAAAGTTGGGCATTGCATGGTCTCCATCCGGTAATGGCGCGTATAAGTCCCGCGCGGTAATCAGGCATCGCCCTCCCCGCACCCGTGCGCGGACTGGTCAGAGATGGCGCTACGGTCAACGGTGCGGTAACGGTTAAGCAGAGTGCACGCTCCTGACGGGCAGGTCTGTGCGTTAACGCACGCAGGGTGAGGTGCCGCGTCCGCGACCGGCGGCCGGCCGCGGTTCAGAGCTTGGGAATGCGCAACGTCTTGCTGATCATCAGGGTCCCCGACAACAGGAACATCAGGGCCAGCGGATGCAATTCCCACGGCCCGGCGTTCCACACCCCCCCGAAAAGATTCCCGCCCAGACTATCCTGCCACGCGAGCACCGCCAGCACCGCGACCAGCAGCACGCTGGTGGGGATCGGTGTGCCCTCGAAGTAGGCCACTTTGTCACTGCCCTGTGACAGGGTCTCGGCGGTGACGTTGTAGCGCGCGAGGCGGCTCACCCCGCAACATACGAAGTAAATCAGCACCACCACGTCCCAGCCGCCGTTGAGACCCGCGGCGAACCCGAGCGCCGCGGGCGCGACGCCGAAGGAAATGACGTCGGCCAGCGAATCGAGTTCGCGGCCGAGCGCCGAATGGGTGTGCCGCCAGCGCGCGATGCGGCCGTCGAGCACGTCGAATACGAACGCCGCCGGCGCCATCGCCGCGGCGGCGAGGAAGTGGGCCACGGAGGCGTTGCCAACGTAGATCATGGCGAGAAAAATCATCGCCACTCCGCACGCCGCGTTGGCGAGCGTGAAAAAGTCGGCGAGGTGAAAACCCCGCAGCATCGAAAAATGTTTGCGCTGATCGTGCGGCGCAGGCGCGGGTGTAAGCATGATTTTTTCCCTGTCACTCACGACTGCGGGGCCGCTAATGCGCGTTGCACGACCGGCGTCAACTCTGCACCTGTTGAAACTGCCGGCGGAACTCAACGGGCTTCGCGATGTGCCGAAACGACTCATGCGTGCCCCCGGTGCCTATCACGGTAATGGTGCCGTAGCCGAGAATGCGGCCCACGATGCCTTGATCCACATTGACGGATTCGACCTTGGACAGGTTCATTTCGACCGTATGCCTGGAAATGAGCCCGACCTTGATGATGATCCGCTTGCTGGTGATCGCGAACTCGCTGGTCCAGCGGTCGATAAGCGGCGCGATGAACAACGTGAAAATCCCCCTCAGCGAGACAAAAATTACCCAGTGCAGTTCGGTCTCGTAGACCACCGATTCCCCGTCGAGCAGACTGCCGTTTACGTATGATCCCATTTGCGCACCTCATCCTGTTTTCCGCGCCGAACCGTCACCCGATTCCAGGCCTGCTGTTTTGCGCTCTTTGCAGACGGGATTAACGCCGCCTATTGGCAAACGGCGGTTCGTCCGGTCGGATGGCATCGCCGCCAAGTTACAGCAGGAATATTTAGCCGTATGTGCGCCGTCGCACAGAGCGCCCGTAGTGCGCGGAGGACAATGCTGGCTCTGGATCGACTTTTGCCAGATTTATCCATCCTTAAAGGAAAGAAAAATCATGAACACCAAACTCGTGACACGCTGTCTCCTGGCCAGCGCACTGATGTTGCCGATTGCCGGCTATACCGCCGATGGCGATTCCGACCGTTCTTCCCCCAAGGCTTTCGTCAAAGACTCGGTAATAACCACCAAGATCAAGGCCAAACTCTTCGAGGAGAAGATGTCGAGCCTGTTTCACATCAAGGTCGATACGGACAAGAAGGGCATGGTGGTTCTGAGTGGTACCGCCCC
>JAYWDM010000634.1:0-3117 GCA_043779885.1 Betaproteobacteria bacterium
AGCGTCGCGGTTTCGCCAGCAAGCATCAGCGCGAAGCCGATATACCCGATGATGAAAAAAATAATTAAAACGAACAATGCGCGCCAACTGCGCTCGGTCTTGCGTCCGCTTCGGTACAACAAGCGTACCGGGTGCAAGGAAACGGCCAGCACCGCCGCGCCGAGGAGCACCATCGCTTGGGTGACGATATCCAGAAGCATTCAAATACTCCGTATTGATTCCCGCCACAACGGTGCTCGCGGCGTTTGTCCAGCCGTGGACAATATCAGGAATACGAGAATGACCGGTATCGCTTACGTCCCCGTATTATTACCTGAAAAGAGCCACATTTACCTGGATAATAGCCCAAGTCTCGGATTTTCGTCCTCGGCGGCATTGCGTAAAATGTCCGCTAAATCCCCGTCAATGCCCAGGGCCATTTAACTTAAACTTTCAAGAAAACCCGCAAGCGCCTTAATATACAGCGCATGTACTGGCAAGATGAGACCAAGGATGAACGCTACGTTGTCCCGGACGACGTAGTCGATATCGTGTTCCAGATCGAGTGTCGTGCCTTGCCCGTGGACCATGCCTGGGCGTTGTCACAGGCGGTGTGTGCGGCGTTGCCGTGGCTTGCGCTGGAACCCAACGCCGGCGTGCACTCCATCCACGTCGCCGAGTCTGGTAATGGCTGGAAGCGTCCGGAGAACGCCGGCGATCTGTTGTGTCTCTCACGGCGCACCAAACTTGTATTGCGCACGCCGCAGCAGCGCGTCGATGCCGCCCACGCACTGGTCGGTCGGCAGCTGGATGTTGCTGGACACGAATTACGCGTGGAGAAGGCAAGCCTGCGGCCGCTCAGCGCCCTCACGACTATTTTCTCGCGTTATGTGGTCAGCGCGGACGGCCTGGATGAAACCGCATTTTTGCAGAGGACGCTCCTCGACCTTGACGCGCTCGGCGTGCGCCCGAAGAAAATGCTGTGCGGCCTGGAGAAGGTTATCGTTACGCCCGAGCAGCCGCTACACACACGCAGCCTGATGCTCGCCGGGCTGACGCAGCGCGAGTCCGTCACCCTGCAGCAGCGCGGTTTGGGGCCACGCCGACTGCTGGGCTGCGGCTTGTTCATTCCGCACAAGGACATCCGCGAAGTCGGACAGGCCTTGGAATAGACGCGCGCGCTTTGTATGATTCGCGTTTTCCAGATTACTGACTTTAAATTTTAGGGGGAAATATGAGCATTGAATTCAACGGAAAAGAAATCGAAACCAACGCCACCGGTTATCTGGTGAACCAGGAAGACTGGTCCAAGGAACTCGGCGAACACATGGCCGGGCTGGAGGGCGTCACGCTCACCCAGAAGCATTGGGATCTGATCGACTATCTGCGCGACGCCTACTTCAACAGCAATGGCGAGCAGCCCAACACCCGCCACATCGTCAAGGCGATGGCGGAAAAGTGGGGCACGGCTGTCATCCAGAAGGATGTGTACGATCTGTTCCCGAAAGACCCGAGCAAGCAGGGCGGCCGCATCGCCGGTTTGCCGGAATCGCGCCGCAAGGGCGGCTACTGATTCCGCCGAAACCAAAAAAGGCCGCGCTCGTGCGCGGCCTTTTTTCTCGATGCATTGCGTCCTCGCTGAGATACAGCGCCTCGCCGCACACTTGCCGCGCCGCGCCCGATTCCTGTCGGAGCTGAATTTCATCCGCTCATCGACCTGGCGTTTCCCTTCAAGAGTATTTATACCCAGACTCGTTCGCATAAATCCGTGATCGAAACGTGACCTCTGCGTGAGGACTGGGTTGCCGGTCTGCGCCATGCTCGGTGTTCAGGTGCCCGCCATGCAACTGCCAGATTCCGGCTTCATCGAGACGGAATCCGATGGTTCAGGCGGCGCAGTTGAAGATCTGTTTCTATCCAGAAACGGGTTCCACACTCGAAAGGAGCTAGCTATGAAGCGAGGAACAGGCATTATATTTTTATGCGCGTGGTTTTCACTTGCCGGGGCGGGGCTGGCGAATGCCAGTGACGACGCCGATGACGGTCCGGACCAGGCCCGTCGCGACGTAGCCGGCGCCGTTTATACCATGACCAATGCGTCGACTGGCAACAGTGTCCTTCTGTTTAATCGCGCCGCAGACGGCACATTGACGGCGGCGGGTTCGTTCCCAACCGGCGGGTCCGGCACCGGGCGCGGCCTGGGTAACCAGAGTGCGTTGGCGTTGAGCGAAGACCAGCGCTGGTTGTTCGCGGTGAATGCCGGCAGCAGTGAGGTCTCGGTATTTTCCGTAAAGCGCTCCGGGTTGGAACTGGTGGACAAGGTCCCTTCCGGCGGTACGCGTCCGGTCAGTCTCAGCGTGGACCACGACCTGCTGTACGTGCTGAACGCCGGCGGTACGGACAACATCACCGGCTTCACCATCGGCCGTCGCGGCAAACTGTCGCCGCTGCCTGGCTCGACGCGGCTGTTGAGCGGTACGGGCACGGCGCCAGCTCAGGTGCAATTCAATCCAAAAGGAAACGTGCTGGTGGTGACGGAGAAGGCCACCAACCTGATCGACACCTATATCGTGGGTGACGATGGGTTGGCCAACGGCCCCTTCGTGCAGGCCTCGGCCGGCGCCACGCCCTTTGGTTTTGCCTTTGACCGGCAAGGCCGGATGTTCGTCTCGGACGCGGCGCGCGGTGCGCCCGGTGCGAGCTCGGTCTCCTCTTATCGTATATCGAGTGACGGCAATATTCAGGCGATCAGCCCGACTGCGGCCAACACGGAAACGGCATCCTGTTGGGTCGTTATCAGCAACGACGGGCGATTTGCCTATACCACCAACACTGGCAGCGGTTCGATCTCCGGGTACCGTGTTGCGAAAGACGGGAGCCTCACGCTGCGCGATGCCGATGGCCGTACCGGCGACACCGGTGCGGGCAGCGCGCCGCTGGATATGTCGCTGAGCCGCGACGGTCGCTACCTGTATACCCTGAATTCCGGTAACGGCACGATCGGCGCCTTTAGTGTTGGGTCCGATGGAGAGCTCGCTGCATTTGCAGGCATAAGCGGGTTGCCGGCCGGCGCGAACGGTATGGCCGCACGCTAGAGTAAGGTTGTTCTTCCGTACCATACATCCCCGGCACTCGCTG
>JAYWDM010000635.1:0-3114 GCA_043779885.1 Betaproteobacteria bacterium
TGGACGCGCAGGTCGAATTCGTGCGCGCTTTCACGGACGCAGGCGCCGACCGTGAGAACCGCGTCGTCATCCTCACCGGCACCGGCGACGAATTCAGCGGGCCGCGGCTCGACCCTAATGCCTCGTTTTTTCATGGCGCCAAACTGACGCCCGCCGGGGTGCACGACGTTTTTGTCAACGCCAGGAAGATGGTCAACGCAGTGCTGGCGATCGAAGTGCCGATGATCGCCGCCGTGAACGGGCCGGCCAAGCGGCACGCGGACCTCGCGCTGATGTGCGACATCGTCATCGCGGCGGACGACGTCACGTTCGAGGACACGGCGCATTTCCACAACGGCGGCATCGTGCCCGGCGACGGCATCAATGTCGTCTATACGATGCTGATGGGACTGAACCGCGCGCGCTATCTGATGCTGACCGGGCAGGTGCTGTCCGCAACTGAAGCGAAGGACATCGGCCTCGTGGCGGAATTGATGCCGCGCGAAAAGCTGCTGCCGCGGGCGTGGGAACTCGCGGCGCAGCTGGCGAAAAAATCCGACATGCTGCTGCGCTATACGCGCATGGTGCTCACGCACCCGCTGAGAAAACAGCTCGACGAAGGGCTGCAATATTTTCTCGCGATGGAAGCGCTGTCGACGCTGGATAAGGGGGTTTCCAATTAATTGTTGATGGGTATCGCTTGCGCTCCACCCATCCTACACAGATAGGCGCGACCGCCGCGCCGCAGAGTGGGTTGAGGAACGATACCCGTCAAAAGCCGCACGCGATATTGCGCATGGATGCGGGGACGCTTTAAGCCGGCTGCGCATCACCCGGGCGGTTTGATGATCTTTGGCCAGCGCGTCAATTCAGCGCGTATGAATGCATCCGTCTCTTCCGGCGTGCCGCCGGCCAGTTCGACGCCGTCACCGGACAACCGCGACCGGATTGCCGGGTCGTCGAGGGCCTTGTTGATTTCCGCATTCAGCCTGCGCACGATGTCGCGCGGCGTGCGCGCGGGCACGAGCACCGCATACCAGGCGCGCACATCGAATCCCGGCAGGGCGGCTTCGGCCATGGTCGGCAGTTCGGGCGCGAGCGCGGAGCGCTTGAGGCTGGTCACCGCCAGCGCGCGCAAGCGGCCGGCTCTCGCCAATGCGATGCTCGTGTTGATGGTATCGAACATCATCGTGACCTGGCCGCCGAGCAGATCAGTCAGCGCCGGCGCGTTACCCTTGTACGAGACCTGCACGATTTCGACGCCCGCCGTTTGCTTGAGCAACAGCCCTGCCATCGACGGGCCGCCGCCCGTGGCGCCCGCCGCAAACTGCAATTGCCCCGGGCGCGCTTTGGCAAGCGCGATCAGTTCGCGCACGGAATGCGCGGCCACCGACGGGTGCACGACCAGCAGCAAGGGAATGTCGCCGATGCGCACGACGCCGGCGAAATCATTCAGCGTGTCGTACGGCAGCTTTTTCATGAAGATCGGATTGGTCGCGTGCGCCGAATACCCCATCATCATCGTATAGCCGTCGGGCGGCGCTTTCGCGAGCAGTTCGGTGCCGATCACCGCGCTCGCGCCGACCCGGTTGTCGACGATCACCGGCACGTGCAGGTTGGCGGCAAGATACTGTCCTACCGTGCGGCTCAGAATGTCGACCGAGCCGCCGGGCGGCGACGGCGCGATCATGCGCATGGGACGCGACGGGAAATTCTGGGCGATGGCGGCGAGAGAATGCAGGGCAAGGACAGCGCTTGCCGCCAGACACCATCCGGTCCGCATGGAATACTTCTTCCACGCGCCGCATTTCAAGTTGACGATAAGATCTGTCATTGCGAGGAGCGTGGCGACGACGCAATCCCGGTAGAAGATCGGCGAGATTGCCGTGGCCCTGCGGGCCTCGCAATGACGTGTTTCATTTTTCAACGCGCACTTGGCGCAATCTCCGCGGCCCCAATCATGCCGTCACCGCGCGCGGTTTCGATACCATGAGCTGGAGGCTGTAGGTATCGCGCTCGGCCCCGCCCGCGCAACCGTGCGCGCGCAGCGACTCCCCGGCGAGGTGGGCATCGCACGCGCTGTCGAGCGCAGCGGTCGAAATTCCCTCCAGCACGACTACCCAGTTCGGAATGATGGTGGGCCGCCCCTTTCTTTCCACCGGCACCATGGTGCTTGCCGATTTGTCCGCGACGAGCAGATGCACGCCGACGATTTCCGGAATGGCGGCGAGCCGTGGCAATGCGTCGTCGCACAGGTGACGGCTGAGTTTGTCCGCCGCGCTGCCAGCAGGATCGAAGCGCAGCGTGAGCGCATAGCCGCCGGTGCCGATGCCGAGCGACTTGATTACCCGTGATATCCCGCGCACGCTGTTTTTCACGAACGGCGTGGTGCGTTGGGTCAACGCGCTGGGCGCATTCGCCTTGGCGAGATAGTCGGCGCCTGTCAGCACCGACAGGTCGTCGACTTCGTAGAGCACGAGAAAATCACGTTGCGCATTGACCGCGAGGTAACGCCGCCCGCGCTGGAATCCGGCAATGCCGACGCGTCCGACCATGTGCTCGCGGCTGTGCCATTCGTAATAGGCGGGGCGGTGTGCCGGCGCCACGTCGCTCCAGTTGATCATCACTCCCTGTCCACCCAGCATTCCCGGTCTCCTGTATTGCCGCTCAATGTATAATTCAAAATTCAAAAACTCATTAGCCGCAGATAAACGCAGATACACGCAGATGAACGCCAGGGCAAATGTCGTTTGATCTATCTGCGTTTATCTGCGTTTATCTGCGTTTATCTGCGTTCATCTGCGGCTGAAAAGGTTCTCGAATTACATTGTCAATCCATCCGCGCGCCCGACAACGCGACGATGCGTCCCCAGTTGGCGATTTCGGATTTAATATAAGCGGCGAACTGTTCGGGCGTGTTGGTGACGACGAGGGCGCCCTGAGCCGCCAGCCGCTCTTTCATCTCCGTGGCGTTGAGCACTTTGACTGCATCGGCGTGCAGGCGCGCGATGGTTTCTTTCGCGACGCCTGCTGGCGCCAGCAATCCCCACCACGATGTCATGTCGAATTCGCGGTAGCCCGCCTCCGCAATCGATGGCACATCGGGCAAAGGCGAAAAGCGCTGCGCGCTCGTGA
>JAYWDM010000636.1:0-8923 GCA_043779885.1 Betaproteobacteria bacterium
TAATTCCGTGTGATTCCGTGGCAGAGTTGCCGTTATTCCAGGGTCACCTTTCAATCACGCCGATCCGCAGGTAGATTTCGCGTATGCGCGCGCGCAGGCGCGGCAACTGCCGCCACAACGCGAACGCGCCGGCAACGCAGAATGCGCCGCCGATGAACAGCGTGTGGCCGGCGCCGATCGCATGGGCGAGAGCGCCCGCGGCGAGGCTCCCGAGCGGGCTCATGCCGAGAAACGCCACCGTAAAGAAGCTCATGACGCGGCCGCGTTTTTCGTCGGCGACTATGGTCTGAAAAATCATGCTCACGCCCATGCCGACGAGTATGATGCCGAAGCCGGTCACCATGATCGCGATGAGTGACAGCCACAGCAGTTTGGACTCCGCGAATACCATGAGGCTTACGCCGGCCAGCGCGGCGCCGATCACGATATGACGCGCGAGCCCGCGCACGTCCTTGCGCGAGGCGAGATAGATAAGGCCGCTCGATCCGCCAAAGCCCGCGGCGCCGATCAGAAAACCCAGCATGCGGGCATCGCCCTTAAAAACTTCGGCGGCAAAAATCGGCATCAGCGCCTGATAGGGTGTCGCCATGAAACTCACCAGCGCGACAATCGGCAGCAGCAACCTTATCGGCACCAGGCCCGCTGCATAGAGCACGCCTTCCTTCAGTCCGCGCAGGATGGGTGTGCTGGCGGCTTTCGTGGCGCGCACGTCGATTTGCATCAATGCAACGATGACGACCACCGCGATCTTGCTTACGCCATTGACCAGAAAGCAGAACGCTTCGCTCGATATCGCGATCAGGATGCCGGCAATGCTGGGGCCGATCATGCGGCCGGCGTTTTGCACGAATCCATTCATCGCGATCGCGCCCGGCAGGTCCGCTTTTGCGGGCACCAGTTCGGACACGAACGACTGGCGCACGGGCGTGTCGGTAGCCATGACGATGCCCAGCAGCACGGCCATGACGAGGATGTGCCAAACCTCGATCAATCCCGTGTAGGTCAGCAGGGCGAGCGCCACGGCCTGCACCAGTGCCAGCGCTTGAGACGCGATCAGCAGTTTGCGACGGTCGAAGCGATCCGCCCACAAGCCTCCCAGCGGCGCGAATATCAATACCGGCGCCTGGCTGGCGAATGCGGTGACGCCGAGCAGAAAAGCCGAACCGGTCATGCGGTAAACGAGCCAGCTCATCGCCACCTGCTGGATCCAGGTGCCGAGCAGCGACATCGACTGGCCGAAGAAGTAGAGCCGGAAATTGCGGTAGCGGAATGCGCGCAGCGCGTGTATCGCCACCCGCTATTCCGTCTTATCCAGCTTCGCCAGCTGCGCACGCAACTTGGCGAGCGTATCGTCGAACTGAACTAACCGGTTGCGCTCCCCTTCGACCACGGCCGCGGGCGCGCGGTCGACGAAATTCGAGTTGGCGAGTTTTTGCCGCGCTTTTTCAGCCTGGCCTTCCTGCGCGGCAATTTCCTTGTTGATGCGTGCGATTTCGGCGGCGACGTCGATCTTCACATCGAGCATGATACGCAGCGAGTCGACGATCACGACCGGCGCCGGCGAATTCGGCAGCGCCTCGACCAGCGCGACGTCAGAAAGCCTGGCGAGCGCCTTGAGATAGGGGACGAGGGCGCCCACGCCAACGCCGGCGAAGTCACCGTCGATCAGCGCCGCCACCTTCGTGGCCGGCGACAGCCCCATTTCGCCGCGCAGCGAACGGCAGGCGTCCACCAGCATCTTGAGCGTATTGATCTGCGTCGTCGCGGCCGGCGCGCGCTGCTGCATGTCTGCTTCGGGATAAGGCTGCAGCATGATGCTGCCGCCATTTTTGCCCGCGAGCGGCGCGACTTTCTGCCACAGTTCCTCGGTGATAAAGGGAATGACCGGATGCGCGAGCCGGAGCGTGGCTTCAAGCACGCGCACCAGCGTGCGGCGCGTTGCGCGCTGCTGCGCCTCGTTGCCACCCGCCATCTGTACCTTGGCGAGTTCGACGTACCAGTCGCAGTATTCGTTCCAGACGAACTCGTAGATCGCGCGCGCGAGATTGTCGAAGCGGTATTCGTCGAAACCGCGTGCGACTTCATCTTCGGCGTCCTGCAGCGCGGCGATGATCCAGCGGTCAGCCGCAGAATACTCGAGCGGCAGCGACGCCTCCCTCATCCCTGTCCCTTCTCCCGGGGGGAGAAGGGAACTATCTGACCCCCTCTCCCTTTGGGAGAGGGCGGGGGGTGAGGGCTGGAGACCGACATCTTTGCCGTCGCAGTTCATGAGGACGAAGCGCGTCGCGTTCCACAGCTTATTGCAGAAATTGCGGTAACCGTCGCAACGGCCAAGGTCAAAGTTGAGCGTGCGCGCAAACGTCGCCTGCGAGGCGAAAGTAAAGCGCAGGGCATCGACCCCGAATGCGGGAATGCCCGCGGGATAATTCTTGCGCAGGTATTTCTCGATCCTGGCGCGGTGCTCGGCGCGCAGGAGGCCGACCGTCGATTTCGCGAGCAGGTCGTCGAGCGAGATGCCGTCGATCAGGTCGAGCGGGTCCAGCGTATTACCCTTGGACTTCGACATTTTCTGGCCTTCGGCGTCGCGCACGAGGGCATTGATATAGACGTGTCGAAACGGCACTTTCCCCGTAAACTTCAGTGTCAGCATGATCATGCGCGCGACCCAGAAGAAAATGATGTCGAAGCCGGTGACCAGTACCGACGAGGGCAGGAAAGTCTCCAGATCTTTGGTTTTTTCCGGCCAGCCGAGCGAAGTGAACGGCACCAGCGCGGATGAGAACCAGGTGTCGAGAACGTCGTCGTCGCGCCTGAGTTCGCCCTGATACCCGTCGGCGGCGGCCTGCGCCCGCGCCGTGGCCTCGTCCCGGGCGACATAGATCTTGCCGGCGTCGTCGTACCAGGCGGGAATCTGATGACCCCACCACAACTGGCGCGAGATGCACCAGTCCTGGATGTTTTCGAGCCACTGGTTGTAGGTGGTCGTCCAGTGCTCCGGGAAGAATTTGACGTCACCATTGGCGACTGCGTCGAGCCCCGCCTTCGCGAGGCCGTCCATTTTCACGTACCACTGATCGGTCAGCATCGGCTCGACGACCACGCCCGTGCGGCCGGAGCGCGGGACGCGCAGCCGGTAGGGTTTCTCGGCGACCAGCAAACCCTGTGATTGCAGGTCGGCGATGACACGCGCGCGCGCCTCGAAGCGATCAAGATCGCGGTACGGCGCCGGCGCGTTATCGTTGATGCGCGCGGCCAGCGTCAGAATATTGATGGACTCAAGCCGGTGGCGCTGTCCGATCTGATAATCGTTGAAATCGTGCGCCGGCGTGACCTTGACGCAACCGGTGCCGAATTCACGATCGACATAGCTGTCGGCGATGATCGGGATCGTGCGGCCGGTCAGCGGCAGTTGCAGCGACCTGCCGATCAGATGCTGGTAGCGCCAGTCGTCGGGATTGACCGCAACCGCGACGTCGCCGAGCATCGTTTCGGGCCGCGTGGTTGCCACGACCAGCGAGCCGCTGCCGTCGGCAAGGGGGTACTTGATTTCCCAGATCTTGCCGTCTTCCTCCTCGCTGTCGACTTCGAGATCGGACACCGCCGTGCCGAGCACCGGGTCCCAGTTTACGAGCCGCTTGCCGCGGTAGATCAGGCCTGCTTCGTGCAGCCGGACGAACACTTCGACGACGGCGTGCGACATTTTCGCGTCCATCGTAAAGTAGCCGGCGCGCCTGCCTTCAGTGTCGGCGTACGTCCAGTTGCCCGACACGCCGAGCCTGCGCATCTGGTGCGTGATGGTGGAGCCGGACTCCTCTTTCCATTTCCATACGCGGCGGACAAAGTTTTCTCTCGCGGCGGCCGGGGTTTCCCCCATCTGGTGGCGCGTTTTGCCTTCAGCTTCCAGCTGCCGCTCGACCACGATCTGGGTCGCGATGCCGGCATGGTCGGTGCCGATTATCCAGTTGGTGTTCTGACCGCGCATGCGGTGATACCGGACCAGTGCATCCATCAGCGTTTGCTGAAACGCGTGCCCCATGTGCAGCGTGCCGGTCACGTTGGGCGGCGGCAGCTGGATGCAGTAAGCGGGTTTCGACGCGTCGCCGGTGTGCGCGAAGTAGCCGCGATCTTCCCACTCGGCATACCAGCGGGTTTCGATGGCGTGGGGCTCAAAGCTCTTGGCGAGTTCCATTGTTTTTGCGGCCGGCGGCGCTGAAAAGCCGGGCATTATAGCGGAGACCTCCGCGGCGACCGCGGACGGTCCAGGCCGCGATTCATCCGTGAGGCGCAATCGCGCGAGCTGATGGTGCAGGGTTTCCTCGATCGAGACGCGCACCATGGCGTTGATGTCGGCTTTGAGATCGTCGCTGATCTTGCGCAAGGCCTGATCCAGCGCGCCTGCAACGTCGGGCATGAAACGATTTTGCAGCGCGTCCACGATCTGGTCATCGAGACCCTGTTTGAGCTTCAGATAAACGCCGTGTTCGATGTTTTGCACCTGCACACGCGAGATGACTTCTCCGCTTTGCGGCCGTTTTCCGGGCGGCGCCGATGCCACGGGCGCAGGCGGGGGGGCGGGTGTTTCCACCGCTTCCGGCACGGGCGCGGCGACAATGTCCGTCAGGGTCGGAATCGCGGCGGCATCGAGATCGCCGGCGATGGCTTCCGTCAGTATCGGGATCGCGTCCGCGTCGGCAGGCGGCTTGACGGCGGCGCGGTGCCGGTTGAGCAGCGCGTCGGCGCGGTCGAGCACATCGTCGTGCGCAAGCTCGCCGTCGTGGTTGTTGTCCGTGCTCGACATCGGCGGAATCGCGCTACTGCGCGCTGGTGGACAGGTCGTGCGTCTTGATTGCGTAGCCGCGGTCGCGGTAGAACTTGAATCGCCCGCGTGCGCTGCCGCAGTCCTCTTCGTCGAGACTGACGATTTCGACGAGGCGCTGAAAACGGCTGAAGAAAGGCGGCCATTCCGCGCGCAGGTTGATCAGAACCTGGTCGTGCGGCAGGCTTAACCCTTCGTGATCGATAATGACCGGCGTGACCGCGGCAAGCGGGTCGGCGGGCGCGCAGTGCGGAATAAAACTGATCGGCGGCGCGGTCCACAGCATACGGCTGAATTTTTGACTCGCCTCGGCGTCGGCACAGAACGCAAGCACTTTCAGGCCCCGCGCATACGCCTTGCCGCTCAGAGCACAGGCGGTGTGCAGTTTATTCTCGACGTTGAAGTAAAAATCGATCTGGGTCAAAGGCCATTCCTAAAATCGTCGCCGCCAAGGACGCCAGGGACGCAATGGAAAAACCAGGGCATATGCGTGGCTAAGGAACCGTCGCAGGGCGCCGCCGCGAATTGTGCCAGATTTGAGCTGTCCCTGAATGTCATCTTGAATTACCCTGGCGGCTCAGGATCCGGTCGCTCTGTCGATCAGGTATTGCGTGAGCAGCGGCACGGGCCGCCCGGTCGCGCCCTTGGCCGCGCCGGATTTCCACGCGACACCGGCAATATCGAGATGCGCCCACTTGAATTTCCGGGTAAAGCGCGCCAGAAAACACGCCGCCGTAACACTGCCGGCGGGCCGCCCGCCGATGTTGGCGAAATCGGCAAAGTTGCTCTTGAGTTGCTCCTGGTAGTCTTCCCACAGCGGCAGGCGCCATGCACGGTCGTGCGTGGTCTGTCCGGCGGCCAGCAATTCGCCGGCGAGCGCATCGTCGTTCGCGAAAAGTCCGCTGGCGACGTGCCCGAGCGCGATCACGCACGCGCCGGTGAGCGTCGCAATATCGACGACCGCCTGCGGCTCGAAGCGCTCGGCATAAGTGAGTGCGTCGCACAGAATCAGGCGGCCTTCGGCATCCGTATTCAGGATTTCCACGGTCTGTCCCGACATGCTGGTGACGATGTCACCGGGCTTGGTGGCGGCGCCGCCGGGCATGTTCTCCGTGGCCGGCACGATGCCGACGACGTTGATGGGCAGTTTGAGTTCGGCGACCGCCTTTAACGTGCCCAGCACGCTTGCCGCGCCGCACATGTCGAATTTCATAAAATCCATGTCGGCGCCGGGTTTCAGCGAAATGCCGCCCGTGTCAAACGTGACGCCTTTGCCGACGAGCGCATACGGCTTTTGGCCGCGCGGCCCGCCGTTGTATTTGAGCACGATCAGTTTGGGCGGTTCAACGCTGCCGCGCGCGACCGACAGCAGCGATCCCATGCCGAGCTTTTCCATGTCCTTGCGTTCGAGGACCTGCACGCCGAGTTTGTGCTGGCGCGCAAGCGTGCGCGCCGCGTCGGCGAGATAGGCCGGCGTGCAGACGTTGCCCGGCAGATTGCCAAGGTCTTTGGCGAGGCTCATGCCGTGTGCGATCGCGACACCCTGCCTGAGCGCGATTTCGCCCGCACGCAGTTCGTCGCGATCGCCAACCAGCAGGGTCACGCGGCGCACGCCGCGCGCAGGCTCGCGTTTGCTTTTCATGCGATCGAACCGATAGGCCGCATCCGTGGCGGCAATCGCTGCCTGCGCGGCGTGCCAGGCTTTACCGCGCTCTGTGACGTTGGCCGAAAGACACAGCACTGCGTCCACGACGCCCGTTTGATTCAGCGCCGCGATGGCTTTGGCGACGGCCTGACGAAACTTGCCGGCGTCGAACTCGCGTTCGCGGCCCAGACCGACGAGCAGCACGCGCGCCGCGGCAATGTGCGGCACGTGATGCACCATCAATGTCGTGCCCGCCTTGCCATCCATGTCGCCGCGCTTGAGAATGGCGGACAAGTGCCCGCGCGCCGCGCGATCGAGCGCCGAACCGGCGGCGCTCAACTGGCGTGGCTCGAACACGCCGATGACGACGCAGCCCGTGCGGGCGCGCTCCGGGCTGCTGCTTTTTATGCTAAATTCCACGCCGTCTCCCTGATTGTTGATGGCTGCCTGCAACCGTCGATTATCTTCGCTCTCCGGGTAAAAATCAAAAGCGCGTCCGCGTGAAAATTTTCCAAAGCTCTTTGGTGCGGGAATTGGCCGGCACGGCGGTCGCAACGTTCATCGTGCTGCTTGGCATCACCGTGACGACCCAGCTCGTGCGTTTTCTGGGGCTGGCCGCCGGCGGCTCAATATCTTTTGCCGGTGTTTTTGCGCTGCTTGCGTTCACGTCCTTCAACTATCTGCCGGTACTGTTGTCGCTTACGTTGTTCATTGCCGTGCTGATGACACTGACGCGCAGCTATCGCGATGCGGAAATGATCGTCTGGTTCAGCGCCGGCATGAGCCTGACGCGCTGGATCCGGCCGGTGCTGTCGTTTGCCGTGCCGATCGTGATCCTCGTCGCGCTCTTAAGCCTGCTGCTCTCGCCGTGGGCGATCACAAAAAGCGAAGAGTTCCGCAGCTACATGGACAACCGCGACGACGTGTCGCAGGTGACGCCCGGGGTGTTCCGCGAGTCGCGGCAGAACGAGCGCGTATTTTTCGTCGAGCAGGTGAACGAGGGCGAAAACATGGTCGCCAACGTTTTCGTGAGCTCCACCCAGCACCATAAGACCGGTGTGATGGTCGCCAAGCGCGGCTTTCTGGAAACGGCCGGTAATGGCGACCGCTTTCTGGTGCTCCTTAACGGGCGGCGCTACGAAGGCCTGCCCGGCACGACTGATTACAAGATCAGCGAGTTCGAGCGTTACGCGATGCGCATCGAGGCGCGCGACGCCAAGGCAGCGGCGCCGTCGGCGAAATCGCTGCCGACGCTGGCATTGCTGCAGGACCCCAACCCGCTCAACCAGGGTGAGCTGGCGTGGCGCGTCGGTCTGCCGTTGTCCGCCCTGATTCTGGCTTTGCTGGCGATCCCGCTTTCCTTTGTCAATCCGCGCGCGGGCCGTTCGCTCAATCTCGTGATGGCCATACTGGTCTATATGATCTACAACAACGTCATCAGCATCGCCCAGGCCTGGATTGCGCAACAGCGCGTCAGTCTGCCGGTCGGCATGCTGGGCGTGCATGCGGTGATGCTCGCATTGCTGTTGGCGCTCTTTGCGTGGCGCCTGACGTTGTTTTCGGTGTTCCGCTTGCGCAAATGAAAGTCATCAAGCGCTACCTGTCGGCGGAAATAACGGCTTCGACGCTGCTCGTGTTCGCTGCGTTGTTGATGCTGTTTTCGTTCCTGGACCTGATCCACGAGCTGGGGGAACTGGGCAAGGGCGGCTACCGGCTTCCCCACATCATTGCGTATGTATTGCTTAGCGTGCCGGGCCACGTCTACGAGTTGTTTCCGATCGCGGCCTTGATCGGCACACTGTTCGCGCTGGCGCAGCTCGTCGCCAACTCCGAGTACACCGTCATGCGCGTTTCCGGCGTCTCGATTCCGCGCATGGCACTCACGCTGATCGAAGTCGGGCTGTTGTTTTCGGTGCTGACGTTTGCCATCGGTGAATTCATAGCGCCGCCCGCCGAGCGGTTCGCGCAGCAGTTGCGCGCCAGGTCGATCACCGGCGTGATTGCCCAGGAATTCCGCTCGGGTCTGTGGGTCAAGGACGACCGCAATTTCGTCAATGTCGCGCAGGTGCTGCCGGACTCGGTGCTCCTGGGGATCAAGATTTATGAATTCGACAGCGACCACCGGCTGCGCGTGATCAGCCTCGCGCAGCGCGGCGAGTACCGGCAAAACAATACCTGGCGGTTACGCGGCGTCGTGCAAACGAACTTTGAAGCCGGCAACATGACAGTCAGCCGCGTCGCTGAAGCGGACTGGCGCTCGGTGCTGGAACCGGGACTCTTGAGCGTGCTGCTCGTGGTGCCGGAACAAATGTCGGCGTGGGCGCTTTACTCCTACGTGCAGCACCTGCGTGAAAACAACCAGCAGACTTCGCGCCATGAGATTGCGTTCTGGAACAAATTGATCTACCCGTTCGCCGTGCTGGTGATGATGGTGCTGGCGCTGCCGTTCGCGTATTACCAGC
>JAYWDM010000637.1:0-3112 GCA_043779885.1 Betaproteobacteria bacterium
TGCAGGCGGTCGACGACGGCGCGCGGCGTGCCGGCCGGCGCGACGATGCCGTGCCATTGCGTGACGACGAATCCGGGAATACCCGCTTCAATCATTGTCGGCACGTCGGGCAGCATCACCGTGCGCTGGTTGGTCGTCACCGCCAGCGGGCGCAGATGATTCGAGCGCAGCAAGCCGGCGAGCGCAGCCACGCTGGAAATGGTCAGGTGAGTGCGGCCGGCAATCAGGTCCGGAAACGCCGCGGCGACGCCCTTGTATGGCACGTGTATCAGCTTGATGCCGACCGTCGACGCGAACAGTTCGGTGGCAAGCTGCTGGAGCGTCGCCACGCCGGCCGAAGCGTAAGCGAGCTTGTTGGGGTTGGCCTTCGCATACGCGATCAATTCGTTCACCGAGTTCGCGGGCAGTTGCGGCGACACCGCCAGTACATAGGGTGCGGCGGCAACCTGCGAGACGGGCGCGAAATCGCGGAACATGTCGTAGCCGGTCTTGTTCATTTCGGCATAGATGACCTGGCTCACGCTGAAAATCGCGAGGGTGTAGCCGTCGGGCGCCGCGCGCGCGGTGATTTCCATGGCAATGGCGCCGCTTGCTCCAGGGCGATTGTCCACGACGACGGATTTGCCGAGGATGTCGGTGAGCGCCGGCGCGATCAGGCGCGCGATGAAATCGAGCCCGCCGCCCGGCACCACCGGCGTGAGCAGCCGGACCGGCCGCGCCGGATAGCTTTGCGCGACGGCAGTCATTGCGGGCAGAATCAGGCTTAGCGTTATGCCGGCCAGCGTGCGGCGCCGCGTGTTACCGGTCATGGCTCCCCCTCGCCGAAAGACACTTGGCTCTCCCCCTCGCCGCAAACGGATGGCCGGCATGATTTTTCATTATACAATCGGGCTCATAACAGAACGATAAGAGGAGGTGAGTCTTGGATCGCGGAATCTGGATCACGTGGTACAACCTGCCGGACAAGAGCCGCGACGCCTATCTGGAGTGGCTGCACGGCAACTACATACCGAAGCAATTGGCGCGCCCCGGCGTCAGGTGGGCGGCGCATTACGCCGCCGAGGAAAACGTCAAGCTCTCAGGCGCGAAAGGCCGCCTCTCCAACGTCAAGGGCAACGCGATCCCCACCGGCGACCGGTTCATACTGCTGTTCGGCGGCGACGATGCGCACGCGTTCGTGCGGCCTGCTCCACGCGAATATCATGCGCAGTTACCGGCGGCGGACCGCAAGATGCTCGCCCTGCGCATCGGCGAGCGCGCGAACATCATGGCCGAGGAAGCGCGGGTGCACGGTCCGGCAGCCGCGCAGCCGGCCGCCGCGATGGCGCTGAGCCCGTGCATACAAATAGGCAGCTTCAACGCCGGCGCCGATCAGGACGAAGACGAACTGGCGGCCTGGTACGCGCAGTGGCGCCTGCCGTGCATGGAAAAATTGCCGGGCTGCGTGCGGGTGCGCAAGTACGCGTCCGTCGCCGGCTGGGCGAAGCACGCGATCGTCTACGAGTTCACGTCGGTCGCGGCGCGCAACGACAATTTTCTCGATCACGAAAGCCCGCATCCGGAGCAGGAAGCATGGAGCGACCGCGTGGTGCGCAAACTCGTCCACGCGCCCGGCTCGCCCAACCTCGCCCGCCGCATCTGGCCCGCGTAAGCGGGCTATTTGCGCGCGCCCCGCTTATATTGAATCGGGTCATTGCGAGGCCCGCGGCGCCACGTCAATCTCGCCGCTGATGCATTGAGATTGCGTCGTCGCCACGCTCCTCGCAATGACAGTGCAAGTAGCCCGGAAGGAGCGCAGCGCATTCCGGGGTCCCTCGCCCGCAATCATCTGTCCACGGATTTCATTTCATTCATCCGCGCTGTGCGTGCCCGACGCGCGTAGCGCCAATCTCACCTTCCCCTTCAAGGGGAAGGATGGGATGGGGATGGGTCTAAATGACACGCGACTACAAACCCATCCCCACCTCGGTCCTCCCCTTGAAGGGGAGGATGAGTAGTGCGCTGCGCGAAGTAACGTGGCCCACCTCGGTCCTCCCCTTGAAGGGGAGGATGAGAAGTGCGCTGCGCGAAGTAACGTGGCCCACCTCGGTCCTCCCCTTGAAGGGGAGGATGAGAAATGCGCGGTGCGTATTGACGTGGCCCACCTCGGTCCTCTCCTTGAAGGGGAGGAAATGTCCCACTAATTACGGAGCGTTACATTCGCTTATCTGCTGGCCGCTGCGCTGCGCCGCCGCCGGCGCCGGCAGCGGTATGCCTTCCTGCTCGCAGGTGTTGGCGACGTCGCTGATGGTCACGCGGCGCATGTCGCGCACCCATCTTAGATCGTCGTAATCCGTGCCGCGATGCATGGTGCAGCGGTTGTCCCACATCACGAGTTCGTTCGGGCGCCAGCGGTGCGTGTAAACAAACTGCCGCTGCGTCACGTGCGCGATCAGTTCGTCGATGAGCGCGCGGCCTTCCGCTTCGGGCATGCCGTAGACCGGTCCCGCGTGGGAAGCCACGTACAAGGACTTGCGGCCGTTCTGCGGTATCGTGCGCACCAGCGCCTGCGGCACCGGCGGCAGGCGGCGCTGCTCTTCCTCGGTGAATTCGGTGAATCCGCTGCGCCGCCGCGAGGTGATGATCCAGTGCTCGGCAACGAGTCCGCGCAGCTTCGCTTTCGTCGCGTCCGGCAGCGCGTCGTAGGCCGCGCGCTGGTCGGCGAACTCCGTGTGGCCGCCGATCGGCGCGATGCTCTTCGAATACAGCAGGGAGCACAGGCCCGGCAGACGCTTGAACGAACTGTCCGTATGCCAGAGCTTGTTGCCCGCCTTATACATGCGCTGGCGGCTGTTCTCGCCCCAGATCCTGCCTTCCGCCGAGAGATTCGAGATATCGGCGAAACTGCCGCTGTAACGGCTCGGCGTTGCTTTCGGATCGAGCGTGCGATCGGTCTCGACCGGCCCGAACTTCTGCCCGAACGCCAGATGCTGATCGAGCGTGAGGTCCTGGCCGGGAAATATCAGCACGGAATACTTCCAGAACGCCTGCTGAATCGCGGCGAAGTCGGACGCCGCAAGCGGCTGCGCCAAATCGACATCGCCGATTTCGGCTGCGAAGTCCGGGGTGACGG
>JAYWDM010000638.1:0-8907 GCA_043779885.1 Betaproteobacteria bacterium
CGCCGTCAACGTCGTCTTCCCGTGATCCACGTGACCTATCGTCCCCACGTTCACGTGCGGTTTCGTACGCTCAAATTTGCCTTTTGCCATATCGGTTCCTTGTTACTTTTTGAGTCCCTTGTCGGGACCGTCGCGATTAATAATGCCTTCGGCGATGTTCTTCGGTGCTTCCGTGTAGTGCTTGAATTCCATGGTATAGGTCGCGCGCCCCTGCGTCGCCGAGCGCAGCGATGTCGAGTAGCCGAACATCTCGGCGAGCGGCACTTCGGCCTTGATCACCTTGACGCCGGCAATTTCGTCCATGCCCTGAATGATCCCGCGGCGTGACGACAGATCGCCCACCACGTTGCCCATGAAGTCAGGCGGCGTTTCGACCTCGACCGCCATCATCGGCTCAAGGATGGTCGGACTGGCGCGGCGCATACCCTCCTTGAAGGCCATGGATGCCGCCATCTTGAACGCGTTTTCATTCGAGTCGACCTCGTGGT
This sequence comes from Betaproteobacteria bacterium, assembly GCA_043779885.1. Lineage (GTDB taxonomy): Bacteria > Pseudomonadota > Gammaproteobacteria > Burkholderiales > SG8-41 > PALSA-1004. Next base: position 489 of record JAYWDM010000638.1, read on the forward strand.
ACGAGCCGTCGAACAGCGTGACTTTTACGTCCACCACCGGAAATCCCGCGAGCACTCCCGCCGGCAGCGTATCGATGAGACCTTTCTCGACAGCCGGAATGTACTCGCGCGGCACCGCGCCGCCCTTGATCGCGTCAACGAATTCGAAGCCCTTGCCGTGCGGCTGCGGCTCGACCTTGAGAACGACGTGACCGTACTGGCCGCGACCGCCCGACTGCTTGATGAATTTTCCTTCGACCTTGTCGCACGATTTCTTGATGGTCTCGCGATACGCGACCTGCGGCTTGCCGACCGACGCCTCGACGCCAAACTCGCGCCGCATGCGATCGACGATGATCTCCAGGTGAAGTTCGCCCATGCCCGCGATGATGGTCTGGCCCGACTCCTCGTCGGAACGTACGCGGAACGACGGGTCTTCCTGCGCCAGACGGTTCAACGCGATACCCATCTTTTCCTGGTCGGCCTTGGTTTTGGGCTCGACCGCCTGCGAAATGACCGGCTCGGGGAATATCATCCGCTCGAGGATGATGATCTTCTGCGGGTCGCACAGCGTTTCGCCGGTGGTCGCCTCCTTCAGGCCGACCGCGGCCGCAATGTCACCCGCGCGAACTTCCTTGATCTCTTCGCGCGTGTTGGCGTGCATCTGCAACAGGCGTCCGATGCGCTCCTTGCGGCCCTTGATCGGGTTGTAAATCGTATCGCCGGAGTTCACCACGCCCGAATACACGCGGAAGAAAATCAACTGGCCGACGTAAGGGTCGGTTGCGATCTTGAACGCAAGGCCCGAAAACGGTTCGTCGTCGCTCGCTTTGCGTTCGGTCGGCTTGTCGTCGTCGTCGACGCCCTTGACCGGCGGAATGTCGACCGGTGCCGGCAGATAGTCGATGACAGCGTCGAGCATCGCCTGCACGCCCTTGTTCTTGAACGCCGAGCCGCACAGCATCGGCACGATCTCATTGTGGATCGTGCGCGTGCGCAGGCCGAGCTTGATCTCATCGATCGACAAGCTGCCGGACTCGATATACTTGTTCATCAGGTCTTCGTTTGCCTCGGCCGCGCTCTCGATCATCTTGTCGTGCCATTCCTGCGCCAGCTCCTGTTGTTCGGCGGGAATGTCGCGCAATTCGAATTTCATGCCCTGGGTGGAGTCGTCCCAGTAGATTGCCTTCATGCACACAAGGTCGATGACGCCCTCGAATTTTTCTTCGGCGCCGATCGGAATCTGGATCGGCACGGGGTTGGCCTTCAGGCGCGCCTTCATCTGCTCGAAGACCTTGAAGAAATCCGCGCCCTGGCGGTCCATCTTGTTGACGAACGCAAGCCGCGGCACGCGATACTTGACGGCCTGGCGCCACACCGTTTCCGATTGCGGCTGCACGCCGCCCACCGCGCAATAGACCATGCACGCGCCATCGAGCACGCGCAACGAGCGTTCGACTTCGATCGTGAAGTCGACGTGGCCGGGTGTGTCGATGATGTTGATACGGTGCTCGGGATAGTTGCCGTTCATCCCTTTCCAGAAGCACGTCGTCGCCGCGGAAGTAATCGTAATGCCGCGCTCCTGCTCCTGCTCCATCCAGTCCATCACGGCGGTGCCGTCATGCACCTCGCCCATCTTGTGCGAAACGCCGGTGTAAAACAGGACGCGCTCGGTGGTCGTGGTCTTACCGGCATCAATGTGGGCACTGATGCCGATATTGCGGTAGCGCTCGATGGGAGTTCTGCGTGGCACTTGATTAACTTTCAGCTGACAGCTATTGCGGACTCAAAACCTGTAATGCGAAAACGCTTTGTTGGCTTCCGCCATGCGGTGGACTTCGTCGCGTTTCTTCATCGCGCCGCCGCGGCCTTCCGCGGCTTCCGCGAGTTCCCCCGCCAATCGCGCACCCATCGACTTTTCGCCGCGGCCGCGGGCAGCGTCGCGCAGCCAGCGCATCGCAAGCGCGATGCGCCGGATAGGCCGCACTTCAACCGGCACCTGATAATTGGCACCGCCGACGCGGCGGCTTTTCACTTCCACCATCGGCTTGACGTTGTTAACCGCCATCGTGAACACCTCAAGCGGATCCTTGCTGGTTTTTTTCTTGATCTGCTCCAGCGCCCCGTAAATGATGCGCTCGGCGACCGATTTCTTGCCGGCCTGCATCAGCACGTTGACGAACTTGGCGACGTCAACGCTCGAGTATTTCGGATCCGGCAGGATCTCGCGTTTGGGAATTTCTCTGCGACGTGGCATGGTTTAATTCAGTGAAGGGTGAAGGGTGAAGGGTGAAGAGTGACTATCCGTTACTCCCTACCGGCCACACCCTGGCTCCGCCTTCAATCTCCTTTAAAAAAATTAAGCCGCCTTGGGCCCCGGACAATCCGCGTCTTCGTTAATCGACGCGTCGTGATTTTGCTGATCTGCGCTATTGCGGCTTCGTTAATCCGGCGCCCGGGCGCTACGCAGCCTTGGGGCGTTTGGCCCCATACTTGGAGCGGCTTTGCTTGCGATCCTTTACGCCGGCAGTGTCGAGACTGCCGCGCACGATGTGGTAGCGCACGCCGGGCAGGTCCTTGACGCGGCCGCCGCGGATCAGCACCACCGAATGTTCCTGCAGGTTGTGGCCTTCACCGCCGATGTAACTCGTGACTTCGAACCCGTTGGTCAGTCGCACGCGCGCCACCTTGCGCAACGCCGAATTCGGCTTCTTGGGCGTGGTGGTGTAAACGCGGGTGCACACCCCGCGCTTCTGCGGCGAATTCTTCAGCGCCGGAACTTTGCTCTTGACGCGCCGGATGACGCGCGGCTTGCGCACTAACTGGTTGATCGTCGGCATAGTCGGTTATCTGCTTCCTGCAAATTTTCGCGATTTTTCGCGATATTTCGTTTAAAAAACAGCGGATTTGGTGCGCCTGAAAAAGGAGGGGACGGCATAAGAGCCGTCCCGTCCTAGGCTGGGTTTCAAGCTAAAAAGACTGTAAATTTTAGAGGGTTACGGCATCCCTGTCAAGCAACCTGCTCGCGAGTTTCGACTGCCGGCGCTTCCGCGGGCGCGGCCTCGGTCATCGGCAGCAATTCGCCCGCCGCCACCTGGCGTTTGCGCGTATTGTGATACGCGAGACCCGTGCCCGCCGGAATCAGGCGTCCGACGATCACGTTTTCCTTGAGCCCGCGCAATTCGTCGCGCTTGCCCATGATCGCTGCCTCCGTCAGCACGCGCGTCGTTTCCTGGAACGATGCCGCCGAAATGAACGAATCGGTCGACAACGATGCCTTGGTAATGCCGAGCAGCATGTAGTCGTAGGTGGCCGGATTCTTGCCTTCCGCCGTCACGCGGTCGTTCTCGTCGAGCACCTCGGCGCGTTCGAGTTGTTCACCGACGATGAAGCGCGTGTCGCCCGCATCGACGATGGTCACGCGGCGCAGCATCTGCCGCACGATCACTTCGATGTGCTTGTCATTGATCTTCACGCCCTGCAGCCGATAGACATCCTGCACTTCGTTGCAGATGTAGCGCGCCAGCGCCTCGACCCCGAGCAGCCGCAGGATATCGTGCGGATCAGCCGGTCCGTCGACGATAACCTCGCCGCGGTTGACCACCTGGCCGTCGTGCGCCATCACGTGCTTGTCCTTCGGTATCAGGTACTCGTGCGCAACGCCGTCCAGATCCGTGATCACCAGGCGTTGTTTGCCCTTGGTGTCTTTGCCGAACGAGACCGTGCCGGTTATCTCCGCCAGCAGCCCCGCATCCTTGGGCGAGCGGGCTTCGAAAAGTTCCGCCACCCGCGGCAGGCCGCCGGTGATGTCGCGCGTTTTTGATGTTTCCTGCGGAATACGCGCCAGCACTTCGCCGACGGAGACGTCCTGGCCGTCCTTCACGGTGATAATGCATCCAATCTGGAAGGTGATGTTCACCGACTGATCGGAGCCCGCGATCTTCACTTCCTGCCCGGTTGCGTCGAGCAGCTTGACCTGCGGCCGCAGCCCTTTGACCTGCGCGCTGCCACGCCGCTTGGGATCGACCACCACCAGAGTGGACAAACCCGTTACCTCATCGGTCTGCTTGGCGACGGTGACGCCTTCCTCGACGTTTTCGAAACGCACGCGGCCCGCGTATTCGGTAATGATGGGCCGGGTGTGCGGATCCCACATGGCAAGCACGTGACCCGCTTTCACCAGTTCACCGTCACGCGCGAGCAACGTCGCTCCATACGTTACCTTGTGGCGCTCACGTTCACGGGCATGCTCGTCATGGATCAGCACTTCGCCACTACGCGAAATGGCGATCAATTCGCCGCGCGCATTGGTTACATAGCGCATTCCCGCCGAATAGCGCACGACACCCGCCGATTTGCTTTCGACCTGGCTTACCACCGCGGTACGCGAGGCGGCACCACCGATATGGAACGTGCGCATCGTCAACTGCGTGCCAGGCTCGCCGATCGACTGCGCGGCAATTACCCCTACCGCTTCCCCGACGTTCACGATCGAGCCGCGACCCAGATCGCGGCCGTAGCAACGGGCGCATAAGCCATAGCGCGTTTCGCAGGTGAGCGGCGTGCGCACCTTGACCTCATCGAGTCCGACCGCTTCGATCGCCTCAACGGCATCTTCGTCCAGCAATGTATTGACCTCGAACATGAGCTGGCCGCTCTCGGGATTGGTCATCTCGGCGGTGCTGACACGGCCCAGAATGCGTTCGCGCAGTGACTCGACGACCTCCCCCCCCTCGACGAGCGCTTTCATCGCAACGCCCTGCACAGTCCCGCAGTCTTCCTCGGTAACGACCAGGTCCTGCGTTACGTCGACCAGGCGGCGCGTCAGATAGCCCGAATTCGCCGTCTTCAATGCGGTATCCGCCAGGCCTTTGCGCGCGCCGTGCGTCGAAATGAAGTACTGCAGCACGTTCAGGCCTTCGCGGAAGTTGGCGGTGATCGGCGTTTCGATAATCGACCCGTCGGGCTTTGCCATCAGTCCGCGCATGCCGGCAAGCTGGCGAATCTGGGCGGCCGAGCCGCGCGCGCCCGAATCGGCCATCATGTAAATCGAGTTGAATGACTCCTGCGTGACCACATGGCCTTTTTTATCCTTGAGCGGCAGGTAGTCTTCCTTCGCATAATTCCACGCCGCCACGTCCTCGGTGCCGAGCTGGTCCATCATGGCCTTGGCGACAACGTCGCCGGCGCGGCCCCAGATGTCCACCACCTTGTTGTAACGCTCGCCCTGCGTCACGAGACCGGAGGTGTACTGCGACTCGATCTCCTGCACTTCCTTCTCGGCGGCGGAAATGATGTCGTTTTTCTGCTGCGGCACGAGCATATCGTCGACCGCGATCGAGATCCCCGCGCGCGTCGCCATCGTGAAGCCGCTGTACATCAGCTTGTCCGCGAATATCACTGTCTCGCGCAGGCCGCAACGGCGGAATGCGTGATTGATCAGCTTCGAAATCTCTTTCTTCTTGAGCGACTTGTTGATGAGCTCGAACGGCAGACCCGCGGGCAGGATCTCCGACAGTAACGCGCGGCCGACCGTGGTCTGATAGCGCGTCACTTTCTCGCGCTTTTCTCCCGCATCATCAAACTCCATTTCTTTGATGCGCACGAGGATCTTGGCGTTGACTTCAACCTGGCGCGTCTCGTACGCGCGCGACACTTCTCCGACATTGCTGAACGCCATGCCTTCGCCGCGCGCGCCCATTTTCTCGCGCGAAATGTAATACAGGCCGAGCACGATGTCCTGCGACGGCACGATGATGGGCTCGCCGTTGGCGGGCGACAGAATGTTATTGGACGACAGCATCAGCGTGCGCGCTTCGAGCTGGGCTTCGAGGCTCAAAGGCACGTGCACCGCCATCTGGTCGCCGTCAAAATCGGCATTGAACGCCGCGCAGACCAGCGGGTGCAGCTGAATCGCCTTGCCTTCGATGAGTACCGGCTCGAACGCCTGGATACCCAGACGATGCAGCGTCGGCGCGCGGTTCAGCATCACCGGATGCTCGCGGATGACTTCTTCGAGGATGTCCCAGACTTCGGGCACCTCCTGCTCCACCAGCCGCTTGGCGGCCTTGATCGTCGTGGCAAGCCCCAGCACCTCGAGCTTATGGAATATGTACGGCTTAAAGAGCTCGAGCGCCATCTTTTTCGGCAGGCCGCACTGGTGCAGTTTGAGCTGCGGTCCAACCACGATGACCGAACGGCCGGAATAGTCGACGCGTTTGCCGAGCAGATTCTGCCGGAAGCGGCCGCCCTTGCCTTTGATCATGTCGGCGAGCGATTTCAACGGGCGCTTGTTGGCGCCGGTCATGGCCTTGCCGCGGCGGCCGTTGTCCAGCAGCGAATCCACCGCTTCCTGCAGCATGCGTTTCTCGTTGCGCACGATGATTTCCGGCGCTTTCAATTCCAGCAGACGCTTCAACCGGTTGTTGCGGTTGATCACGCGGCGATACAGGTCATTCAGGTCGGATGTCGCAAAACGGCCGCCGTCGAGAGGCACCAGCGGCCGCAGCTCCGGCGGCAGCACCGGCAGGACCTCCATGATCATCCACTCCGGCTTGATGCCGGATTTGTAGAAGGCTTCGAGCACTTTCAAACGCTTGGCGATCTTCTTGATCTTGGTGTCGGACGTGGTCGCCGCGAGTTCGGTGCGCAGAGTATCGATCTCGTGCACGAGATCGATTGCGCGCAGCAGTTCGCGCACGCCCTCGGCGCCCATGATCGCGGTGAAGTCGTCGCCGAATTCCTCAACCTTGGCGAGGTAATCGTCCTCCGACAGCAACTGGCAGCGCTGCAGCGGCGTCATGCCCGGGTCGGTCACCACATACGCTTCAAAATACAACACCCGCTCAATGTCGCGCAGCGTCATGTCGAGAACCATGCCCAGGCGCGATGGCAGGGACTTCAGGAACCAGATGTGCGCAACGACGGACGCGAGTTCAATATGGCCCATGCGCTCGCGGCGCACCTTCGAAAGCGTCACCTCGACGCCGCACTTCTCGCAGATCACGCCGCGATGCTTCAGCCGCTTGTACTTGCCGCACAGGCATTCGTAATCCTTGACGGGGCCGAATATTTTGGCGCAGAAAAGTCCGTCGCGCTCCGGCTTGAAGGTGCGATAGTTGATGGTCTCGGGCTTCTTTACCTCGCCGTACGACCACGAGCGGATCTTGTCGGGCGACGCCAGCCCGATCTTGATCGCGTCAAACTCTTCTTCCGGCGTTACCTGCTTGAACAAGTCCAGTAATGCTTTCATTTTTCACTCCACAGAGGCGTGATGCACAATTTCAAGTAACCTGATGTACGCGTTGCCATGCAATCAATAACGTTCGTGGTCCAGATCGATATCGATCGCCAGCGAGCGGATTTCCTTGACCAGCACATTGAACGATTCCGGCATGCCCGCTTCGATCTTGTGCTCGCCCTTGACGATGGATTCATAGACCTTGCGCCTGCCCTCGGTATCGTCCGACTTGACCGTGAGCATTTCCTGCAGGGTGTATGCGGCGCCATAGGCTTCGAGCGCCCATACCTCCATCTCGCCGAAACGCTGGCCGCCGAACTGCGCCTTGCCGCCCAGCGGCTGCTGGGTAACCAGGCTGTACGGTCCGGTCGAACGCGCGTGCATCTTGTCGTCGACCAGGTGATGCAGTTTCAGCATCTGCATGTAGCCGACCGTGACCTGGCGGTCGAACGCTTCACCGGTGCGCCCGTCAAAGAGGGTTATCTGGCCCGATCGCGGCAGACCCGCGAGCTCAAGCATCTCCTTGATCTCGGCTTCGGTTGCCCCGTCAAACACCGGGGTCGCAAACGGCACGCCGTTGCGCAGATTTTTCGCGAGTTCCATGATCTCGGCGTCGCTCAGCGATTCGATGTCTTCGTGCCTGCCGCTCGAGTTGTAGATCTTCGTGATGTATTTGCGCAGCTCGGTCAACTTGGCCTGCGCCTTGAGCATCTCGCCGATCTTGAGCCCGAGGCCTTTGGCGGCCCAACCCAGATGCGTCTCGAGTATCTGGCCGACGTTCATGCGCGACGGCACGCCCAGCGGATTCAGCACGATATCGAGCGTGGTGCCATCCGCCATGTGCGGCATGTCTTCGACGGGCGTAATTTTCGAAATAACGCCTTTATTGCCGTGCCGGCCCGCCATCTTGTCGCCGGGCTGGAGCCGGCGCTTGACCGCGATGTAGACCTTGACCATCTTTTGCACGCCCGGCGGCAGTTCATCGCCGCTGGTGAGCTTCTTCTTCTTTTCCTCAAATGCCTTGTCGAACTCGACGCGCTTCTGCGCCAGGCTTTCCTTCAATTGCTCCACCTGGCGATTGAGCTTGTCGTTCGCGATGTCCACGTCGAACCAGTTGTGGCGCTCGATCTCCGTGAGATAAGCCTTGGTGATCTTGGCGCCCTTGGCGAGTTTTTTGGGCCCCTTGTTGGCGGTCTTGCC
>JAYWDM010000639.1:0-3106 GCA_043779885.1 Betaproteobacteria bacterium
GGCTACATCATCGGCCAGGTGATCGAGGTCAACGGCGGCCAGTACATGCCTTAGCGGGGTGCGTACGAGCTACTGCAAGTTCGCAGTCGCCGGAAGGTACGGCTGCGCGGACGCCGTGCGTTTCGTTATCCTTGCCCGGCGGATGCCAGCTGCACGGCCTCGAGGCCCAGATCCGTCGCATACGGTTTGTTGTTTGGGTAGTGGAAGGCCATCGGTCCATCGGGCAGCGCATTGATGAATTGCCGGACGAACGGATCGTTCGACGCGTGAATGTCGCTGGTCACGCCCTCGGCAAGCACCACCCCGTCGGCAAGGATGTACACATAGTCGACCACCTTGAGCGACTCGTGGACATCGTAGGTCACGATGATCGACGTTACATCGAGCGCGTCGTTGAACCGGCGGACCAGATTGCCGATGACGTTGAGTGAAATGGGGTCCAGTCCCGCGAACGGCTCGTCGTACATGATCAGCATCGGGTCGAGCGCAATCGCGCGGGCGAGGCCGATCCGCCGCGCCATGCCGCCCGACAGTTCCGCCGGCATCATTTGCGCCACGCCGCGCAGGCCGACAGCCGCGAGTTTCAGCAGCACCAGATCGCGGATCATGCTCTCGGGCAGATCGGTGTGCTCGCGCATCTGGAATGCGATGTTCTCGTACACCGACAGGTCGGTAAAGAGTCCGCCCGCCTGGAACTGCATCCCCATCTTGCGGCGCAATCGATACAAGGCGTCGCGGTCGAGTTCGTGCACGGTTTGACCATCCACTTTGACGTGGCCGCCGGACGGCGTGAGCTGGCCGCCGATCAGGCGCATAAGCGTGGATTTTCCGCACCCGCTGGACCCCATGATCCCGACCACTTTGCCGCGCGGGATCGTGAGGCTGATGCCTTTAAGCAACGGGCGTTCCCCGTACGCAAAACGCAGGTTGTCGATTTCAACGATATGGTCGGATGGCATGGCGGATGCGGTGCATTGTTGCGCAAGCAGTTTAGCACGGCGCAGTCTGCCCATCCGCGACGTGCGCTCCGTATCGCCGGCGGCTTGCGACCTTGCGCGAAGCTAGTGTCCTGAGTCTGAAATTCGCTGAACAAAAGATGTCGAGAATCGGCGCCATACATTGTCGCAAATCCTCGCCAGGTGCCCAACCTGGCTGTGGTTTGCTTCGCGTCTGTCACCGATTTCGACACTTTTGCAACGCGTGGGCTTGTCGTGCAATTACCAATCTTTCAACGAATTTCAGACTCAGGACACTAGGGCTTCGCCGCGGGCGCGCCGAAATCGAATTCACCGCGCTGTTCGAAGGGAACGCGCGCGCCGCCCGCGATGCCGAGGCTGCCCTTGATGTGGTACTTGATTGCTGACTTGTCGCCCTGGGCGAAATGCCTGAATTGCCTGATCAGCCCGCCGAGCGTGCTGACCGCTTCGACCGGCATGAAAGCGGAACCATAGCGGGGCACCGTGACACCCTGGTTGCCTACGCCCCTGGCAAACGGCTGATCGTTGATCTCCAGATCGAATGCGATGCCGTCGACTCTGAATTCGTCGGGGTTGGGGTTCTGTATGCGCAGCTTGAGGTTGAACTGCTGCTCGAAGACGCCCGCATTGCCAAGCCCGAAATCGGCGATAGTCACGGCCGGCGGCTCCATGCTGCCCGGCAGGCCGGCACAGCCCGCTAACGTCATGGCGGCGAGCAACGCCGCGCCAGCCAATGCCGCGTCGCGGACATTCTTCCCTATCACGAATCTCATGGCTAATCCTTTGTCCACGTCATAATCATGCGCGTAACCTGCCCAAAGCCGTAACGCACGAAGCCACCGCGCGGCGTACATCGATTTTGTGCGCCGCCCCGCTTGTGGCCTAATAGGCATTCCCGCAAACCGAGGCAACCGCAACATGCCCCAGCAACGCGCCTATCGCTACTACGAACTGGTCATGGTGGCTTTCGTCACCGTTCTGGTGTGCTCCAACCTGATCGGTCCCGCCAAGATCGCGCAGGTCGACTGGCCGCTGCTCGGCACCCTGACTTTCGGCGCCGGCGTGCTGTTCTTTCCGATCTCCTACGTGTTCGGCGATGTTCTGACCGAGGTGTACGGTTACGCCCGCTCGCGGCGCGTAATCTGGGCCGGCTTCGGCGCGCTCGCGTTCGCCGCCATCATGGCGTGGGTCATCGTCAAGTTGCCGCCCGCGCCGTTCTGGCACAACCAGGGCGCCTACGAAATCGCATTCGGCTCGACATGGCGCATCGCGCTCGCATCGCTGATCGCATTCGTATGCGGCGAATTCGTCAACTCGTTTGTGCTCGCGAAAATGAAAATCCGGACGGCCGGACGCTGGCTGTGGACGCGCACCATCGGGTCGACGATATTCGGCGAAGGCGTCGACTCGCTGCTGTTCTACCCGCTTGCGTTCTACGGCAGCGGGATTATTCCGGACGACAAGCTGCCGCTCGTGATGCTGTCGCAATTCGTCGCTAAAGTCGGCGTCGAAGTCGCATTCACGCCGCTCACCTACAAGATCGTCGCATGGCTCAAACGCAGGGAGCACGAGGATTATTACGACCGTAACACCGATTTCAATCCGTTTACGCTCAAGACGTGACGTCCTGTACGGACCCGCGCCACACCGCGCGCGCCGTCACTTGTCTTCATGCACCCGGTCAGCGATCGCCGTATAACAAATAAGATCGCTGCACCGGCTACAGCCTGAGCACCGCGATTCCGCAGGCGACCAGCACCGCGCCCGCCACGCGCGCGGGGCCGAAGGCTTCACGCAACACGAGCGCGCCGATCAACGCCGCGAAGATCACCGACGTTTCCCGCAGTGCCGCGACCGCTGCGATCGGCGCGCGCGTCATCGCCCACAGCACGATTCCATACGATCCTATCGTCAGCAGCCCGCCGAGCGCACCCGCGCGCCAGCGTTTGCGCATGTAGTCCCGCATGCCCGCGCCGTGGCGGGCAAACGCCCAGGCGGTGATGGGCACCGCATCGAACAGAAACAACCACAGGCAATAGGCGACCGGGCTCGCCGACAACCGCGTGCCCATACCATCGACCAGCGTGTAACCGGCGATGATCACTGCATTGGACAGCGCGAACAGCGTC
>JAYWDM010000640.1:0-3104 GCA_043779885.1 Betaproteobacteria bacterium
GCGGGATCGTTGTTGGCGAGCGACCCGCCCAGCGTGCCCATGTTGCGCACCTGGCGATCCCCGATGCCGGCGGCGACTTTGGCCAGCATCGGCAACGCCGCCTGCACGTCCTTCGACGCGGCGACTTCGGCGTGGCGCGTGAGCGCGCCGATGACGAGATTGGCGCCGACGACGCTGATGCCGCGCAGTTCAGGCAGATCATTCAGGTCGATCAGCGCCGCGGCGCGTGAGAGCCGCAGCTTTAACGCCGGAATCAGGCTCTGGCCCCCCGCGATCAGCCGCGAGTCCGCGAGTTTGCGCGCGAGCGACGCAGCTTGCCTGATGCTGGCGGGGCGATGATATTCAAATGCGTACATGGTCGTCTCCTTGCTTATCGATCTCTACGTAACTTCGTTGCCTCGCCCGGCCCTCACCCCCAACCCCTCTCCCGGAGGGCGAGGGGGCGTCGCGCGAAACCGCGGCTGGCGCTCGATTTCGTCATGTTCACTCAGGCGGCTTGGCGGCTTTTCTTCGCCGACTGGATGGCCTGCCACACGCGTTGCGGCGTTGCCGGCATCTCGATGTCCCTGACGCCCAGGTGCGCCAGCGCGTCGACGATGGCGTTGATGACCGCCGGCGGCGCGCCGATGGCGCCCGCCTCGCCGCAGCCTTTGACGCCGAGCGGATTGTGCGTGCATGCGGTTACCTCGGTCGCGACCTTGAACGACGGTAAATCGTCGGCGCGCGGCATCGTGTAATCCATATACGTGCCGGTGATGAGCTGGCCGGATTCGCGATCGTAGATGCAGCCTTCGAGCAGCGCCTGGCCGATGCCCTGCGCAAGCCCGCCGTGCACCTGGCCTTCGACGATCATGGGATTGATGATCGTGCCGAAGTCGTCGACCGCGGTGAAGCCCGCAATCGTTGTCACGCCCGTCGCGGGATCGATCTCGACTTCGCAGATATGGCTGCCCGCCGGGTAGGTAAAGTTCGTCGGATCGTAGAACGCCGATTCATTGAGCCCCGGTTCCAGTTTATCGAGCGGGTAATTGTGCGGCACGTAGGCGGTCAGCGCGACCTGCGCGAACGGCACTTCCTTGTCGGTGCCGGCGACCGTGAACTTGCCGTCTTTGAATTCGATGTCGGAGTCCGCGGCTTCCAGCAGATGCGCGGCGATTTTTTTGCCCTTGGCGACGATCTTGTCGAGCGCTTTCACGATGGCCGCGCCGCCGACCGCGATCGAGCGCGAGCCGTAGGTGCCCATGCCGAACAGGATGCGCCCGGTGTCGCCGTGCACGATATCGATGTCGTCGATGGCGATGCCAAGGCGGTCCGCCACCACTTGCGCGAACGTGGTTTCGTGGCCCTGGCCGTGGCTGTGCGAACCGGTGAATACCGTTACCTTGCCGGTCGGATGCACGCGCACTTCGCCGGCTTCAAACAGCCCGGCGCGCGCGCCGAGCGCGCCGGCGACGTTCGACGGCGCGAGCCCGCACGCTTCGATGTAGGTCGAATACCCGATGCCGCGCAGTTTGCCGCGGCGCTCGGCCTCCTGCTTGCGCGCGTCGAACCCCGCGACATCCGCCAGCTTGATGGCGGCGGCGAGGGTCGCTTCGTAATTGCCCGTGTCATAACACAAGGCAACCGGCGTTTGATACGGAAACTGCGAGATGAAGTTGCGCCGCCGCAGGTCGGCGTCGGCGATTTTCATTTCGCGCGCCGCGGTCGCGACGAGCCGCTCGACGACGTAGGTCGCTTCCGGGCGTCCGGCGCCGCGATAGGCGTCGACCGGCGCCGTGTTGGTGAACACCGCCGTGACTTCGCAGTAAATCGCCGGTGTGGTGTACTGGCCGGCGAGCAGCGTCGCGTAGAGGATTGTTGGAATGCACGAGGCGAACGTCGACAGATAGGCGCCCATGTTCGCCGTCGTATGCACGCGCAGCGCGAGAAACTTGCCGTCTTTGTCGAGTGCGAGTTCGGCGCTCGTCAGATGGTCGCGGCCGTGCGCGTCGGACATGAACGATTCAGAGCGCTCGGCAGTCCACTTGAGCGGGCGGTTCACGCTCTTCGCAGCCCACGTCATCACCGTTTCTTCGGCATACAGATAAATCTTGGAGCCGAAACCGCCGCCGACGTCGGGAGCGATGACGCGCACCTTGTGTTCCGGCAGCCCGAGCACGAAAGCGGTCATCAGCAGGCGCTCGACGTGCGGGTTCTGGCTCGTGACATACAGCGTGTAGCTGTCGTCTCCGCGCGAATAGCTGACCACGGCGGCGCGCGGCTCGATCGCGTTCGGAATGAGCCGGTTGTTGATGAACTCGAGCCGGGTCACGTGCGCGGCTTTGGCGAACGCCTGATCCACCGCGCCCTTGTCGCCGATCGCCCAGACGTAACACGTGTTGTCGGGCGCATTGTCGTGCACGGCCGGCACGCCGGGCTTGCGCGCATCGGCGACGCTGACGACCGCCGGCAGCACTTCGTAATCGACTTCGATCAGTTCCGCGGCATCTTTCGCCTCGTTGACGGTTTCGGCAACGACCATCGCGACCTGATCACCCACATAGCGGACCTTGCCTTGCGCCAGCAGCGGGTGTTTCGGTTCCTTCATCGGCTGGCCGTTTACATCGGTGATGAGCCAGCCGCACGGCAAACCGCCGACGCTGTCGGGCAGGTCGGTGCCCACGAAAACGCCGACCACGCCGGGCGCCGCCCGTGCTTTCGACGTATCGATGCCCTTGATTTTCGCGTGCGCGTGCGGCGAACGCAGAAAGTACACGTGCGTTTGTCCCGGCAGCGTCACGTCGTCGGTGTAAGTGCCGGCGCCGGTAAGGAAGCGGTAGTCTTCCTTGCGCTCGATGCGCGCGCCTATCAAGGGTGCGTTCATGGTTGCCTCCTGATCCTACTTTGTCAGCACTGCAAATCCCCTCCCCCTTGATGGGGGTGGGCCTGGGTGGGGGTGAGGATTACACGAGACGCAGCACTTTCACCCCCATCCCCGCCTTCCCCCCTCAAGGGGCATAGGTATCAACACATCTGCATGAAACCCCTTCCCCCTCGACGGGGGAAGGCGGGGATGGGGGTGAAAAAGTTGCATATGACCTTGGCTATCGCACCTACCCCCCATC
>JAYWDM010000641.1:0-3102 GCA_043779885.1 Betaproteobacteria bacterium
TTGCGCTGATCTCTCCTTCCCCTTCAAGGGGAAGGGCGGGATGGGGATGGCTTCGATTCAAACGCATTGCGCTGATCTCTCCTTCCCCTTCAAGGGGAATGGCGGGATGGGGATGGGTAAGAGTCGCGCCAATATTCCAACCCATCCCCACCTCAGTCCTCCCCTTGAAGGGGAGGATAAGAAATGCGCGGTGCGTGAAACGTGTCCCACCTCGGTCCACCCTTGAAGGAGAGAAAATTTCGCATTGATTACGAAGCGCTACACTAGGATAAAAGAGCTTGACCGCAAAAGATTTTTTGATCTGGAAACCACGATGACCTGGCAACCCGAAGCAGACGAACTACAGCAGCGCTACCGATGGGCGGAAGCGCTGGGCGGCAATGAATCCGTCGACCGCCACCACGCGCAAAACCGGCTTACGGTACGCGAGCGCATTGCGGGAGTGCTCGATGCCGGCTCGTTCCAGGAAGTCGGCAAACTCACCGGCAGCGCGACTTACGCCGACGACAAGTTAGCAGGCGTCACGCCCGCGCCGTACGTGATGGGGCTCGGCACCATTGGCGGGCGCCCGGTCGCGATCGGCGGCGAAGACTTCACCGTGCGTGGCGGCACCAGTTGGGGCGGCACGCGGCGCAAAGGCGGCCAGGGCGGGTTCGTCGAAGACCTCGCGCACGAATACCGCATTCCGCTCGTCAATCTGATCGACGGCGCTGGAGGCAGCGTGACGTCGGCCGTCAAGCGCGGTTACACCGTGTTCCCCGGCATCCACGGTTTCGAACGCTCGGTCGAATTGCTGGGCGAAGTCCCGGTGATCAGCGCCGTGCTCGGCACCGCGGCTGGCGGACCCGCGGGACGCGCGATCCTCTCGCACTGGTCGGTGATGGTCAAAGGTTCGAGCCAGATCTTCGCCGCGGGCCCGCCGGTCGTGGAGCGCTCGCTCGGCGAGAAAGTCGACAAGGAGCAACTCGGCGGCGCGCACGTCGCGGTGGATCTTGCCGGCACGGTTGATAACGTCGTCGTCGATGAAGCGGCGTGCTTTGCCGCGATCAAGCGCTTTTTGTCCTATATGCCGCAGAACGTGTGGCAGTTGCCGCCCGCGCTGCCGTGCGCGGACCCGGTCGAACGCCGCGACGAAGGCTTGCTCGCTATCGTGCCGCGCGAACGCCGGCAGGCTTACAACATGAAGAAGCTCGTCGCGATGGTCGTCGACCGCGATTCGATGTTCGAAATCCAGCCGTCGTTCGGGCGTTCGGTCATCACCTGCCTCGCGCGCATGGACGGCAAAGTGGTCGGCGTGATCGCCAATAACCCGCTCGTATACGGCGGCGCGATGGACGTGAAAGCGGCGAAGAAACAGACCCACTTCATGGAAATGTGCGACACCTTCCACATCCCGCTGATTTTTCTGGTCGACGTGCCCGGCTTCATGGTCGGCACGCAGGCGGAGATGGCGGCGACGCTGCGCGAAGGCATGCGCGCGGTCTACGTCGGCCTGCAGTTGACGGTGCCGATGCTGACGGTCGTCATCCGCAAATGCTACGGCATGGCCGGCATGGGCACGACCGACAAGAACGGGCTCGATCTGAAGCTCGCGTGGCCGTCGGCGGAATGGGGCTCGCTGCCGGTCGAAGGCGGCGTCGCTGCCGCCTACCGGCGTGAAATCGCGGCGGCGCCCGATCCGGCGCGGCGCGTGCAGGAAATCGAGGCGGAGCTGCGCCGGTTTGCCTCGCCGGTACTGACGGCGGAAGCCTTCGCGGTCGAAGACGTGATCGACCCGCGCGACACCCGGCCCTACCTGTGCCGGTTCATCAATGCGATGCAGGGTCGACTTGCCACTAGTGTTGGGCCCAAACACAAATGCGGTGTTCGCCCGTGAGCGGCAATCATGCCAGGCTAACGACCGATGCCAGGAATCGCAGGGCGGAAAAGCGCAGCGCCTTCCGCCGACTGATCCCGCTAGAGCAAAACCCATGCATCCGGCGGATTGCGCTACGCTGATCCGCCCTACACCCTATCCGCCGGATCAAACAACGTAAGATTAAAAGGAGGAATTTCGATGCGCATGATTAAAGTTATGGTCGCGTTCGCGGCGCTGTCGGTTGGCATCAGTTCGCTACCCGTGCGGGCCGCCGAAGTCAGTGAATTCAAAATTGCCCAGCAGTTCGGCATCGGCTACCTCCCGCTCATGCTCATGAAGACCAACGGCCTGATCGAAAAACACCTCAAGACGGCGGGCCTCGCCGACACCAGGGTCGTGTGGCTGCAACTGAGTTCGGCGCAGCCGATGAACGACGCGCTGCTCTCCGGCACGCTGCATATCGCCTCGGGCGGGGTCGCACCATTCATGATCCTGTGGGACCGCACGCGCGGCACGCTTAACGTCAAGGCGGTGGCGGCACTCTCCTCGATGCCGATGTATCTCGTCACCAACAATCCGAACGTGAAATCGATCCGCGACCTGACGGATAACGACCGCATCTCGATGGCGGGCGCCGGGACTTCAATCCAGACCATCGTGCTGCAAATGGCCGCCGCGAAGGAATTCGGCGACGCCAATTACAACAAGTTCAGCACGCTGTATCGCAATCTTTCGCACCCGGACGGCCTCGCCGCATTTCTGTCCGGCAAGGAAATCACCGCCTACTTCTCGTCGCCGCCGTTCCAGTACCAGGCGCTCGAGAAGCCCGGCGTGCGCCGGATCCTGAATTCATACGATCTGTCCGGCGGTCCCGCGACTTTTCTCGTCGCATGGGCGACCGGCAAGTTCCGCGACGAAAATCCAAAGACCTATCAGGCGTTCTTCCAGGCCTACAGGGAAGCGACCGATTTCATCAATGCGAACAAGCGCACAGCCGCGGAAATTTATGTCCGGGAAACCAAGGATAAGAGCGGCGTCGATGCGATAGAAAAAATGCTCAACGACCCCGAAATCAGGATTACGATGACGCCCGAGCACACCCTGCCGATCGCGAACTTCATGAGCAGAACCGGCACCCTCAAGGGCAAAGCCGGATCGTGGAAAGACCTGTATTTCCCGGAGCTGCACAACCTGCCGGGAAGTTGAACGAAAGCCTGTGCCCGCAGTTTATTGCAGGCGCGATT
>JAYWDM010000642.1:0-3098 GCA_043779885.1 Betaproteobacteria bacterium
AGATGAAGTGCAGCGTGCGCGAGTGCGGCGACTGCGCCGGAAAAGTGTTGTGCAGCAGGTGGTGCACCCGTTCCTCGCGCCGCAAGGGCGTGTCGTGGATGACAGAGGCACTGGTGGCGATCGGCTCGTTCTCGTCCAGGGGAATCCAGTACACGCCGTCTTCGGTGAACAGCGCGTTCCACTCGTCGAGGCGACGCTCATCGAGGAGCCGGGCTTCGTGAATCAGCAGATCTTCGGCTTCGGCGCGGGTCAGGGTGGCTTGTGACACGACAGTTCTCCTTTAGTGGCCCGACATCGACATCAGGCGGTTCCACTCCCGCCACAGCGCGCGCTGCGGCGCTTCGCTCGAAGGCAGGCCGCGATACTCGCCGGTGCCCAGCAGTTCATCGCTATCTAGACCGCGCTCGATGATCAGCCATTCCACGGCGCTGCCGGCCAGACCCTGCTGGTTGCGCGCGAAAATATCCACGTCGTCGGCCATGCCGTGCCCGGCCGGCCCGTAGAAGCGCTCCTGGCTGCGCAGCATGCCTTCGTTGAAGGCCGCCGGCGCATTCTTCAGTTCGTACGGGTAAATCTCCACTTCCGTCAGGTCAGGCGCGATCGGGCGCCATACCCGCACCTGTTGGTGAATCATCCCCATGTTGGGAAAAATCGTCCCGGAGGTCTTGCCGGCCAGCGTATTCATTTCCTCCGCGCCGTACTTCGCCTGCAGTGCCCGGAAGTAGTCGGCGAATTCGCCGTTCAGATCCTCTTCCAGGTGCTGGGCCGGCCTCTCAAGCTGGGAGTGGCCTCCGGGCAGACTCCAGGCCGCACCGCGAAACCGGTGTGCGCGCATCTCCTTGTTCGAGCCGCCCTTGTGCAGACCGAAATCACCGGTGCTGTCGCCGTACTTCGCCTGTAGGGCGACAAACCCCTTGTGGGTGTGCATGAAATGGTAGGAATCGGAGATGTTTTCGGTCTGGAACTTCCAGTTACCCTGGTAGCGCATCACGTAGGGCTTGGAGCGCAACACGATCTCGCCGCACGGCGACACGTTCAGACGGCGGTCGATAAGGTCTTTCGCGCGGCCGAGGAACTGTATCAGTGGCGCCACCTGGGCATTGAAGCTGGCGAATATGAAGCCGCGGTAGCTTTCCACCCGCGGCAGCCGCATCAGGCCTTCGGGCGCGTCGAACTTGTCCGAATAACCGCCCGGGTCGCGCCGCTCCGAGACCGCGACGAGTTTGCCGTCCAGCGCGTACATCCAGCCGTGATAGGGGCAGATGAATTCGCTCACATTGCCTTTTGCTTCGCGTGCGATCACGGCACCTCGATGCACGCAACGGTTGACCAGCACGGTGATCTTATTTTCGGCGTTGCGGCTGACCATCACCGGCTGCAGCCCGATGTGGGTGGTCTTGTAGTCGCCCGGCTTCGGAATTTCGCTTTCGTGCCCGACGAACATCCAGATTCTGGCGAAAATGCGCTCCATTTCGGCCGCAAACACGCCCGGGTCGGTGTAGGCGCGGGTATGGACGCGAAACCGGTTCTCGCGTTCGTCCACCAGCATCTCCGCGCGCATTGTCTCGGGCTGAGCGAACCGGACCAGTTTGTCGCTTTCTCTGTGTGACATCTAAGGCTCTCCTTTTGTGCTGCTTGTTCCGCGGGGCTGCATCCGTCGCGCTCCGTCAATCCATGAATCGCCCGCCCGAAAGGTTGAGCGTTTCACCGGTGACGTAACCGCCGTCCTTCGAGGCCAGGTACAGCACCGCATGCGCGGCTTCCTCGGAACGTCCGACGCGTCCCACCGGGATGCCCTTCACCACTTCGCTCTTGTCTGCCAGGCCCGCCACCTGTACGTCGAACAGCGAGGTGGCGATCACGTTCACCGTCACCGCGCTTGGCGCCAGTTCTGCGGCCAGCACCCTCGAAAACGTGATCAATCCGCCCTTGCCGCCGCATAGGGCGCGACATGTTTGTGCACGCCGGTCTTGCCGGACATCGACGAGAAAGAAATGATCCGGCCGCCTCCGCGCACGGCCATGCGCCGGCCGGCTTCCAGAATGCACAGCATCGGTCCGATCAGTTCCTGGTCGATGACGCGGCGGTATTCCTCAGGGGGGATGTCGAGCGCGTTCTTCGTCTTGACCGGAGGCGCGATGATCACGACGATACCCAGGCCGCCCAGTCGGCTCTCGCATTGGTCGAGAAAACACCCAATCGACTGGACGTCGGCAACATCGACGGGAAACGTGGACACCGGGGACGAACCAGCGGGCGTCGCGCAAGCCGCGCGTTCCGCCTCGCTCAGGCTGTGGTGGGCCAGTTCGCCGATGAGCACGCGTGCGCCGCGTTCCGCGAACGCGCGCACCACTGCCGGGCCGGTTCCCAGGTGGCCACCAATAACTGCGACGGCGGTGCCGGCGAATTCACTTTCATTGGTCGGGCGGGACACGGATTCTCCTGGTTGACTGGACGTGCGCTGCACAAGGCGCGCCCAGGAAAGCGCCTGAGAAAGAGGGCGCGTACCGGTGGTATTTCTCCAAATGTATTGCCGCCGACATCAGGCTGCCGGGGCCCCGTTGATGGCGCCTGCATCGTCGAGAACCAGTTGCGTGCACAGCGCGCCGATATCGGCCGTGCGTTCCAGCGCCCAGACCTGCGCGATGATGCGTGCCGCACATGCCGCGCCAAACAAGGGCGCGACGTTTTCGTGCAGCTTTTGTTCGAAATCCTGATCCTGGAATGCCTGTAACCGGTGGCCCGGTGGCGCTTTTGCCGCGCCGATTGCCACGCGGCCGTCGGCGTCGGTGATTTCCACGCGCGCGAGGAACCCCGCTGCGGCACCCTGACTCAGCTCCTTCGACGGCTCTGCAGTCACCCTGGTTGCCAGGAACTGCTGGCGCCTGGGTTCCTGCACCCGTGCTTGGTCGAACGCATCGACCTTTACCTGCCCGTCGAGCACCGCAGCGGCAACGACGTAGGGCAGCGAATGGTCGGCGGTCTCGCGGGAGACCGGATGGAAAGGGTCGGCGCGGCAACTGACCAGGTGCTCGTAGACTTGCGCATCTGCCAGCACGCGTACGCGCTTCACTGTCCAGGGATCTGCCCCGCTCGCG
>JAYWDM010000643.1:0-3090 GCA_043779885.1 Betaproteobacteria bacterium
GTAGCGATGTGCAACGCCGACGCCTCCGCCGCGGCATCGTCGTCGTGCAAGGGATCGGCATGGTAACGCAGGGCCGCTTCGATCCGGGGGGAAATTTCCCATCCCGCGACCAGTTCGGCGCCGAGCTCAGCGTAGTCGAATCCGAGCATCTCGCGTTCGATGCGATGCACCGGCACCGCGGTTTCCATGGAGCGTTGCAGCGCTTTTTCCGCCATCTCCGGCATCTGCATGTACATCACGAGGTGTCCGATGTCCCCCACCAGGCCTTCGACGAATGCGCACTCCGCGTCATTATGCCGCGATTGCTTCGCCAGGCAACGCGCGACCAGCGCGCGATACAGACTCGTGCGCCAGAACTTGCGCATGTTCATGAGCGGCGGCGAAACGCCGTCGAACGCCAGGGTAATTGACGTTGCGAGCACCAGGTTGAGGATCTGGTTCGCGCCAATAATGGCTATGGCGTCCATGATGCTTTCCACTTTTCTGCGCATGCCGAAATAAGCGCCGTTCGCCACGCGCAGAAGGCGCACCGTCAGGCCCGGGTCGCAGCAGATTTCCCGCGCGATATCAAGCGCGAAACTGTCCGGCCGCTCGATTACCGACCGCACGCGGAAGTACACCGCGGGCAGCGAGGGAAGGTTGGTCACCCGACTTACAAGTTCACGCGCAGGCGTCATGCTTGCCTCATTGATATTGATCGTGTGGTGTGGCGCGCCACGCCTGCTGCGCGTGCGCGCGCGTGAATTCCCGCAGGGCCGGCTATGCTCCGGCAGGACTTTCCAGCATCGGATAATTACTACGGCGAAGCGGCAAAATACTTTAGGAACGCACGGTGTCGCGGCACCGTGCCCGCCGGTACATTTGCTGTTGTTTGCAGTAGCGGGACAGGCCCTATCCAGGCCGTCGCCCTTGTCCCGCGCGGCGCTACCAGCCGATCGAGACGCCGCCGTCGACGACAAGCAACTGGCCGGTGACGAAACGCGCTGCGTCCGACGCGAGAAAAACCGCAACGCCGCCAATATCCTGCGGGTCGCCGAGGCGGCGCAGCGGCGTCATCGCTTCGCGACGCGCGCGGCGCGCCTCGTCCTCCCACAGCGCGCGCGCGAAATCGGTCTTGATAAGTCCCGGCGCGATGCTGTTGACGCGTATATTGTGCGGCCCCCACTCCACCGCCAGCGCGCGCCCGAGACCCGCGTCGGCCGCCTTGGTCACGCCGTACAGGCCGTTCACATTGCTGCCGCGCAGCGCGGCGATGCTCGAAATGATGATCATCGCGCCGTCTTTTCTTTCAGCCATTTGCGGCAGCACCATGTTGGCGAGCCAGAATATGCTGCGTATGTTGCTGCCCATCATCTTGTCGAACGCGTCGTCGGACACTTTCGCCATCGGGCCGAATACCGGATTAATCGCCGCATTGCACACCAGTATGTCGATGCGGCCCCATTCGGCGAGCGTCGTGTCGACAAGTTTTTGCAGGTCCGCTTTCGCACCAATGTTGCACGGCACGCCAAGCGCGGTGTATCCCAGCGCGGTGAACTCTTTCGTCACGGCGGCAACCGCCTCCGCCTTGCGGCTGGAAACAACGACTTTCGCGCCGGCGCGCGCCATCTCCTGCGCGATCGACTTGCCGATGCCCTTGGTGGAACCGGTGATCAGCGCGACTTTACCTGTGAGATCGAACATTTCATTTTCCTCAGTAAGAACCAACAGCGATTGCGCAATCAATTTTCAGCCGCAGATAAACACTGCTTCTGAAGCTTCCGGCCCGCTTCTATTGAATGTCTATTCTCCGCGCTTCGACGACGCGTTTCCACTTCGCGATTTCGTCCTCGACGTGCCGCATCATCGCCTCCGGCGTGCTGGCCTTCACATCGCCGCCAAGCTCGGTGAGTTGCCTGCGTATCTCCGGCAGTTCGAGCACCGCGCGCACTTCGCGGTTTAGCCGCGCGATCACCGCACGCGGCGTTCCGTGCGGCGCCACTATCCCCGCAAAGGACGTCACCTCATAGCCGGGGAGAGTTTGCGCGACCGTCGGCACGTCGGGCAGCTGCGCGGAGCGCTCGAGCGACGCCACCGCCAGTGCGCGCACGCGTCCTGACTTGATATGCGAAATGCTGCCGGTAAGCGTATTGAATATCACGTCGAGCCGCCCGCCGATCAATTCGGTCAGCGGTTCGGCGCCGCCCTTGAACGGCACGTGCGTGAGATCGGTCCCCGCCATCACGTTGAACAATTCCGCCGCGAGATGGAACACCGAGCCGACGCCGACCGAACCATAGTTCAGCTTGCCCGGATTTTTTTTCGCGACGCCGATGAGATCGGTGACCGACCGCATGGCGGAATCCGCCTTGACGATGACGACGAACGGATAGGTCGTCACCATCGATACACCGTCGAAATCGCGCAGCGGATCGTACGGAATATTCTTTACTGCCGCCGCATGCGCGGTAAACGCGCCGCTCATGAACAGCAGCGTGTGGCCGTCGGGCGCCGACTTCGCGACGTAATTGCTGCCGGTACGCCGTCGAAGGGCGGAGCAGGGGAGCCCCTTCAGGGGATGCGACCCCGGAGACGTGCGCCGCGCACGCGTGGAATTCAACGGCGCGTCACCCGACTCGCGGACGTTCACATCCCGCAAGCGGGACCCCTGTTCACTGCTCGCGTGCGGCCGCCCGCACCGGGCCGGTTCTCAATGATGACCGGCTGGCCCAGGCGCTCGAACAATTTCGGCGCGAGATAGCGGGCGAGCGTATCCGTATTGCCGCCCGCCGCGAACGGCGACACGATGCGAACCGGCTTCAGCGGGTAATCCAGCACCGGATCGGCGCCGCGGACCGCCGGCGCGCTCAACAACCAAGCACAGCTCAATGCAATCAGCAGCCGCATGCGTGCGCCGCCAGCGTCAGGCGTTCAGGGCAGTCTGACGCTGAAGTGTCGCCTGCGCGATCTTGCGCTCGATGTCGGCGGCCCATTCCTCGCGCGGCCTGAAACCCGGCATCGCGCGCACCTGCTTCTCAAGCGACGCCCACAACTCCTTATCCGGCAGCATGAGATCGACCGGTATGCGGCAGGGCTGCGGCACGTACCAGG
>JAYWDM010000644.1:0-8851 GCA_043779885.1 Betaproteobacteria bacterium
CGGCGGCGCGACCGGTGAGTTTGCCGCTGGCGGTGAGCGCGAACATCACGTTCTCTTTGACGGTTTTCCACGGCAGCAGCTGGTCGAACTCCTGGAACACGAAGACGCGGTCGGACCCCGGCTTCCTGATCGCGGCACCATTCAGACTCATACTGCCTTCGGTCGGTTGCATATAGCCGCCGACCGCTTTCAGGAGCGTCGATTTACCGCACCCGGAGGGGCCGAGGATGACAAACCGGTCGGATTTGTAGATCTCGAAGTCGACGCGGTAAGTCGCGGTGACCAGATGCTCCTTGGTCTTGTACTGGAGCGTGACGCCCTTGACTTCGAGCAGCGGGCTGGCCGTGGTCATGATAGTGGCGCCTTCATCGTCGCGCAAACCCGGCTTCAGTCGATCTGCAACTTGCGCTCGCGCACGATTTTCGCCCAGCGCGCCGTCTCTGCATGCACGTACTTCGTGAAGTCGGCCGGGCTGTCGCCGACGGGCGCCATGCCCAGTCCTTCAAAACGACTCTTCACGTCAGACGCTTCCAGCGCCTTCGCGGTGTCGCGATAGATCCTGTCGACGATCTCCCGGGGCGTGCCGGCGGGCACCATGAAGCCGAACCATCCAAGGTTCTCGAATCCCGGCAGCGTTTCGGCGATCGCGGGCACGTTGGGCAGCTGCGGCGAGCGCTTGATGCTCGTCACGCCCAGCACGCGCAGCTTGCCCTGCTTGATGAAGTTGATCGCCGCCGCCATGTTGGGCGTGGCGCACTGCACCTGCCCGCCCATCACGTCGACGACGGCGGGCGCCTCACCTTTGTACGGGATGTGCAGGATCTCGATCTTCGCCGCGTAAAGGAAATTCTCGGCGGCCAGATGAGTCTGCGTGCCAAAGCCCGCCGAACCGTAGGTGATTTCCCGCGGCCGCGCTTTCGCCAGCGCGATGAGCTCTTTCACGGTCTTGGGCGGAAAGGTCGGCGTCACGATCAGCACCTGCGGCCCGCTCGCCACATTCGTCACCGGCACCAGGTCCCTGGCCGGATCGAACGGCATCTTCTTGTAGATATGCTGGTTCGCGGTCACGATCGAGCCCGACGTCATGAACAGCGTGTAGCCGTCCGGCGCGCTCTTCGCGGCAAGCTCGCCGCCGATGTTGCCGCCGGCGCCGGCACGATTGTCGACCACCACCTGCTGGCCCCAGATATCGCCGAGCTTCTGGCTGATGACCCGGGTCACGATGTCGGTCGCGCCGCCGGCGGAAAACGGCACGATCACCCGCACCGTCTTGTTCGGATAACCCTGCGCCGAAGCGCCCGTCGCGGCCACCATGAGGCACGCGGGTAACAGCCATTGCATGACGCGCATAATACTCCAATCGATTTAATGCTGTCGTCGAGTTTACATCCTTCCGCCGCCGGTTACGTCAGCGGAAGATATAGATCGGGCTCGACCAGATCAGGTGGCCGTCTTCCTGCGTGATGCAAACGTAGAGCGCATTGTCGCCTTGATCGGTCAATGTAATGCGCCGCTCGAATCGAGCGCGGCGGTGCGCATTCTCATCCGGCATGCGGAACACCCGCAACTGGCGCTTGATGCCGCCGTTCGCGAATACGCTGTCCTGCATTCCGATATCCGCGACCTTGATTTCGGTTTTCACGAGCGCCGTGTCTATCCTGAGCGTACCGGCCTGCGGATCGCTTAACCAGGCATCGAATCCGGCAAATCCGCCCGTCGTCAATCCGCCCCATTTGAGTTCGCCGGGTGCGACCTGTTCGAGCGTCTTGTCGAGGTTCCAGAAATTGATCGGCCGCACCTTGTCGAAACTGTTGCCGGTGAGCGTGCAGCCGCCATCCCACACCGTCTGCCGGCCACGGCCGCGGTATTCCGAACCTTCCCAGATCACGCGTATGCGGCGGCCGAGCGATTTCCCGTCGAATGGCCTGAATGTCTCCAGCGTCGCCAGACGGTTGCGGATTTCGATACGCTCGATCGGCGCCGCGGCAACCGCGTCGATACTGAACGTCACTTCGCGCGCGTCCGAACGCAGGATATCGCCCATCATCGCGCTATTGACTTTGCTGCTCGTCGTCGGCCCGAGGTTCGGATCATCGGCAAAGAGCTCCGCCGCGGCATCGAACGTGACGCGCGTGTCGAGCAGCATGCGACAGCCGGTGGTGGCGTAATGATGGCGTTGGCGCAGCGCATCGAACAATTCCTGGCGCGTGAGCCCGGTCGCCAGCAAACACGACAGGCCGCCGTAGGCGCCGAACATTGAAGCGCCCGGATGACTCGCGCCGTGACGCCCCTTGTGGCCGTCGCTGTTGGCAAGTATGCCGACGCGATAGCCCTGCTCGAACGCGTCGCGCACCAGCCACTCGAAAGTGCCCCAGTCGGAATGCACTTCGACGCTGCGCTCGATGCGCGCATCGTGCGCCATCGCGATATCGGCATAGCGGCCGCCGATGTGCGCGAACACCACGCAGTCCTCGCCTTGGAGCTTCGTGAAGAGTTCGCCGGCGCTGTTGGCGTCGGTTTCCACGTCGGCAAGATCGTCAATCAGGGCATGATGAGAGCGGTGTATCTGGCGCCCTTCGTGCATGAACATGACGTTGCGGTCGCCGCCGAGCCCCGTATTGCCCGACCATTCGTAGCCCGGAAACATGATGAAGCGGCCGTCGGCGTTGAATTCCGCGCTCAGCTTATTCAACTCATTCCAGAATGGTGTCGTGATCTGGAAATCGTTGCCCTGGTGGCTCATCGCGTCCAGAAAAGCGCGGTCGCGCGCGAATTCGATCAATTCGCGCGCGGAATTCGTGCCGATGGTTTCCTCCGACTGGCCGTGCAAATCGGCCCAGTACGGCAGCAATTGCGCAGCGTCGACAACGCGCAGCGGATTACTCATGCAGATAAGCGTGCCCGCGGCGTCGCGCACTTCCACCAGCAGATCGCCGGCCTCGGCACACCGCAACCCGTCGATGGTTTTCGCATATTCACCGCGCTTCATCGTCAGCGTTGGCGGCAACCCGTCGATCGCCAAACTCGATTTGAGACTGAACGTCCCGCTCACCAGATGCGACGGATTTCCCCACTTGTCCTCGCCCTTGAAGCCGAGCCTGAACGGCTCGCCGGTCTTGCGCAAGGTCGGCAATATCGCTTTATATAGAACTGGCGGCCCGGCGACGACCGAAATATACGGTTGCACCGGCAATTCGACGTAGTTGTAGGTCGCCCAGGCATCGACGAGCACGCGGAACTCGAATGTCGGTTCGTTGAACGTCTGCATGCGCATGCCGGGCGCGCACTGGCGCCTGTCGCCAAAGCGCACGATGATCTGGTCGCTCTCGCGCAGAAACCCGCGCACCACGCGGATGAAGAGCGTCTTGTCCCACGGCCGGATATTCATCTTGCCGTCGTACTTGACCTCGAGTACCGCGCCGTTCGAGGCCTCGACGGTGGTGTAGTTCCAGCCCTTCGGATCGTTGAACTGGGGGCGACCCATGTCGGACGCGAAACGATGCACGATCTTCAGCGAACCGGTGTCGTCGATGCCGAAGTAACCGGCGGTATACGTCAGCGTGAACGACTGAAAACTGCCCGCCTCGAATTCGCCCCGCGGAGAAATCTCCGCATGGCCCATGCGTTCGGCGAAATAAGTCGAATGCGGCATATCCTCGTTCTCCTAACCCCTCGATACCTGCGGCCCGACCACGCCCAGGCCTACGCGCAGCGCCTCGGTCTCCATGATGTCGGACGGCATGACGTTGGCGATATTCACGTCGGGCCCGAATTCGCGGACGAGAAATTTTTTCATATCCTCGACCACCGACAGCGTAATGCCGGAAATCCACGGACCGGGCAGTTCGATCAGCACGCGCGACATGTCGAGCCCCTTGCGCAGGCCGTCGATGAGCTTCATTTTGGGTTTGCCGTTGGCGATCAGCTCGGCGGCCTCTACCAGCACCAGTTCGGCGCCCGCGGCAAAGCAATCCTCGGCCTGCGACACCAGCAGCCGCGCGTCGTTTTTCATGTCCTTGGAACCGACCTCGCCGAATACCGCGAGTCCGCAGTCGACGGCGAGCCGGATCTGCGCGCGGCGCTGGCGCGGCGTCAGCTCCACGCAGTTGTCGCTTACCTCTACCACGTCGAAGCCCACGCGCTTGGCCTCGAGCAGAAAACGGCGCAGCATTTTTTCGCCATACGTTGCAAAAACGTACTCCTGGAACTGGCCGCCGATGAACGGACGGATGCGATGCCTGCGGTACAGCGCGAGCTTCCTGCGCAGGTAGGCAAGATCGTAGAGACGCGACGTGCCGACCGCGATCTTCGCGAAATCGATGTAACGGCCCGCCATCGTCACGAGGTCGTCGGCCTGCAGGTACGGCAAACCGAAATCGGCGACCATGGTCAATCCGCTCTTGCGCGGCTTGTGCTGGCTTCGCGCAGGCGGCAATTCCACGAAACCGAACGGAACCGCATGCGGGCCTGCTTCTTTGCGGCGCATTGTTGTCTCCTCAGACTGTCAGAACTGCAGCGAAATTCCAGACGCCAGTATCAACCATAGCACGAGGCGCCGGAAATGCTCTTCGCTGATCACGCTGAAAACGCGCATGCCCGCCCACAGTCCCAGCGCCATCGCCGGCAATGCCGCCGCCAGCGGCAGCATCAACTGCGTCCTGTCGATATCGATGTTCAGGCCCACGCACAGCATGACAACGATGCCGGTTATCAGGATGTAGGGTTGATAGACGCAGCGGCTGCGCTGCTTGTCCCATCCGCGCAAACTGCACCAGATGGTCGGCAGGGTGCCGTGTAAAAGAGCGAATCCGCCGAGAATGCCGCTCACCCAGCCCACCATGCCGTCGGCGATGCGCGCCTGGTTCGACGACAGCCGCACCACCGGAAAATGCGGCCGCCAGAGCATGTAGCAACTATAAGCGATCATGAACGCACCGAACACATGACGAAACAGCGCGGCATCCAGCCTTTGCAGCGCCAGTACGCCCAGCGGCACGCCCAATACGCCGCCGAGCACGAACGGCCACAACAGGCGGAACTCGATTTCGCGCCGGAACCGCCAGATGCTCGCAATATGCAGAAGTGTTGCGCAAACCGCCGCCAGCAACACGATCTGCGCCGGCGGCAGCACGTAAATCCACACCCCGGTCACGATGATCGCAAAAGCAAACCCCGCGCTGCCGACCACCAATGCGGCGAGAAATCCGCCGGCCGCGATCAGCGCAAGGTCAAACCACATTCAGCGCGAAGGCAAGACCCACGACCAGGCTCGCGCCCGCGGCGACGGCCAGCAGGCTCTTCTGCCAGTCGCGCCACGGCAGGAACTCGAGCATCAGGAGCCGCACGCCGCCCGTCATATGCGCGGCCAGCAGCAGCACGAGCCCGATTTCGGCGAATTTGACCAGCGGCTGTTGCGTCCAGTGCAAGAAGCTGTCGAGCGCCGGCGCGCCCTGCAGCGCCTGGCCGAGCGCCCAGAAGTGGAACGGCAGAAACAGCGCGAGCAGCAACCCGCTCGCACGATGCACGATGAACGCCCAGTAGGCGGGATGGTTGCGGGCGCGAAAATCGTTCTTCATGCCGGCCGGTCAACCGAATACCGCGAGCACCGCGCGCCAGCCCCACAGCGCCAGCGCAACGCCGATCACAAACACCATGACGTCCGGGGCAACGCCGCGCCGGTCAAATGTTTCCGCCAGTATCGTGCGCAGGCCGATCGGCGCGTGTATCGCGACGGCGCCGACAAACGTCGCGTAAAACGCCAACCACCCGTAATTGCCGCGCGTGCGGCCGAGGATTTCCGCTGCGGACAGCCCATGGCGCACCGCGTAGATCATCGTCACGAGATGCACTGCCACGCACAGCGCGAGCACCGCCGCGCTGGCGCGCTGGGCCACCCACAGCAATACCTGGCCGCGGGCGCTCACAGCTCGCCCTTGAGCGCGGCGGCGGCAACCGCGCGCTTGAGTCCGGCAATGCTGGCGGTCGGCGAGATATTTTTCGGGCAGCGTTCGGTGCAACTCATGTGCGTGTGACACGCATGGCAGCCGGCGTCGCCGGCGACCGCCGCAAGCCGTTCGCTGTTCGAGATATCGCGCACGTCGTTGACGAGCGTCCATGCGCGATTGAGCGCGGCCGGCCCGAGATAAGCGGGGTTCCACGAAACGACGTCGCACGAGCTGTAACAGACGCCGCAGCCGATGCATTCGATCGCCGCATCGACCTCCTTGCGCCTGGGCGAATCCGGCGTCACGCGCGCAAAGCCGTCGGTGCGCGTGCGCGCGCCCTTGAATTGGCTTCTGGCCCGCGCCATCTTGTCGAAAAACGGTGCCATGTCGGTGACGAGGTCCTTGACCATCGGCAGATTGCTGAGCGGCGCGATCTCGAGCGCATCGTCGAGCGCAACGTTGGCGACGTGCGTGCGGCAGGTCCAGCGCGCCTTGCCATTGACATTCATCGCGCATGAACCGCACATGCCGACGCGGCATGCAAAGCGGTAGGACAACGTGGGGTCCAGGTTGCGCTGGATGTGGGTGACGACATCGAGCACGGTCTGGCTCGCCTGCCGCGGCACATCGTATTGGCGGAACTCGCCGGATTCAGTACCACGCCAGACGGAGACTTTCAGCGTGGACATGGCGAAACCTTAAAGCAAATCAAGCCACCGGGATCACCGAGTAATACGTCGCGCATGCGATCTCTCCGTGAACTCCGTGCCCTCGGTGGCTGAGATTTTGACTTAGGCGCTTTCGTAGAGGCGGGTAAGGACGAATTCGCGATGGCCCAGTGCTTCGGCCGCGGTGAGCCGCCCGTTGCACGTGCGCAGCATGACTTCGAGCAGTTCGTCGCCGGTCTGATCGAGGTTCTTTTCGCGCTGCAGGAGTCCCGAGCAGTCGTGGTCGACGTGTTCCGACATTGTGCGCGCGGTGCGCGGATTTGCCGTCAGCTTGATGACCGGCAGAATCGGATTGCCGATCACATTGCCCTGCCCGGTCGGGAAGAGGTGCACGACATAGCCCGACGCCGCGCACAACGTGACCATCTCGGCCGCCGCCGACGACGAATCCATGAACCACAGGCCCGGTTTGGTCGGCATCTCGGCCTTGTCGAGCACGCCGATCACCTTGCACTGCTTGCCGATTTTCTGGATATTGCCGAGCGCTTTTTCCTCGATCGTGGTGAGTCCGCCCGCGATATTGCCCTTGGTCGGCTGCGAATCGGATAAATCGTCGACCTTGTTGCGCTCGACCACGCCCTGGTAACGATCGAACATGGCCATGAACTGCTCGCGCACCTGGGGGGTCGCGCAACGGTCGGCGACGATTTTTTCGCCGCCGGTGATTTCAGTCGTCTCGCCAAAACACATCGTGACGCCGAGCGGCTCCAGCTTGTCGAACGCGTTGCCCACCGTGGGGTTGGAACCGCAGCCCGAGGTCGTGTCCGACTCGCCGCACTTGGTCGACACCCAAAGATCGCTGACCGGGCATTCGACGCGCTGCAGTTCGGACGCCCATTGCATGTATTCCTTGGCGACTTTGGACGCGCGAAAAATGGTGTCGTGATCGCCATGCAGCTCGATGCCGAAACCGGTGACCGGCTTGCCGGTCTTGGCGATGCCGTCCACCACGCGCTTGGCCCATTGTTCCTCGATGCAGATCACCACCACCGCGGCGACGTTCGGGTTGGCGCCGGCGCCGATCAGCGTGCGGAAATGCAGGTCGAGGTCCGCGCCGAACTGCAGACGCCCGTAAGGATGCGGGATCGCAATGGCGCCCTTGATGTTGTTGGCGACCGCCTCGGCGGCGGCGTTCGACAAATCGTCGACCGGCAGTATGAGAACGTGGTTGCGCACGCCGACGCGGCCGTTTTCCCGGCGGTAACCCCAGAAAGTCGTTTTGCTTGAAATCATGCCCGCTCCTCTCGCGCGCCTACCAGCGCTTGGTTTTGATGTTGTGGACGTGCGCGTGCGCGCCCGCCTTGATGTCGGCGACCGCCTTGCCGATGTCGTGACCGTATTTGATGATCGTGTCGCCGTTCTTCACGTCTTTCAACGCGAGCTTGTGGCCGATCGGAATGTCCTGCTGCGCCTTCAGCGCGATGGTGCGGTCCTCGTCCATGATCCAGCCGGTGAGGTCCTGGCCGGCCTTCACGCCCTCGACCACCACGACCGCGACGGTATCCTTGGGATCGTGCAATACAAAGTGAATCATGCGAACTCCTGTATGCGCAAGTGATGAACCCCGGAGCGGGGACGCCTATCATAACGGTTCTGGCCGGCGATACTACACGCCCGCCGCCGGCTTAGTCAACTATATGACCTATATGAATCGGTGCCGGCAACGTGCTAAGATTAATCGGTAACCGTATCCCCGCGGAACCGGAACATCCCATGTCCCACGCGCTTGCCGGCGGCAACCCGACGCTCAATCCGCTCTACAAGGAAGTCAAGATCCGGCTCACGCGCAGCCTGCTCGCCGGCGAATGGAAGCCGGGTGCGGCCATTCCGAGCGAAATCCGGCTGGCGCGCCATTTCAAGGTATCGATCGGCACCATCCGCAAAGCCATCGACGAACTGGTGGCGGAAAGAATTCTGGTACGCCAGCAGGGCCGCGGCACCTTCGTCGCCATCCATACCGAGGACCGGCAGCTTTATTATTTTTTTCACATCGTCGGCAAGGACGGCAGCAAAGATGCCCCTGAGCACGAACTGCTCTCCCTGCGCGCCGCCAGGGCGGACGATGAAGCTGCAAACAGGCTCGGACTGCATCGGGGCGACCGCGTATTTCGCATTCACAATGTCCTGAAGCTGGCGGGCAAGCCGGTGATTTTCGACGAGCTGTTGGTTGCGGCGGCG
>JAYWDM010000645.1:0-3077 GCA_043779885.1 Betaproteobacteria bacterium
GCACATTTCGATCTGCGGAAATTCACGTGCGCTGGCCGCAATGCGGGCTGCAGCGGTTTAGACGCAGTCGAAGTGGATTGCCCGCGACCTAACTTGAAACACGTCAAACCCAGTCCGCCGCGCTAAAGAAAACCACCGCCCGGCCGATATCTGCTATTACGTGCGCTAACCAGCGCGGCGCCTTGCATGGAGATCCGAGTGATTGATGCCAAAACCGAACGGTTGTCCGATTCGGTCGAGATCGCCCGCGTCGCCCTGCGCAACCTCACCGATCGGGGATTGGCGCCGACGCCGGAGAACTATGCGCATGAATACGGCTGCGTCGCCGGGTCGCCGCCGCCGGCCGGGCAAATGCCGGAAGCCGCCGGCCCGGATCCGGAAACGATGCACCAGATCGAAAGCATCATTGCCCAGGTGAGCGAGACCTCTGCGGGTCTGGCGACGGGCGTCGACCGGTTTCACGTGGATACCGGGCCTTTGCTGGCCGACATCGGCGTGACTCCCACCAAGGAAACGTTTGCCCGCATGCTGCAGGCATTTCAGCGTTCGACCGGATCTCTGCGGCAGATCGTCGAGACGTCACGCCAGGAACTCGGCGAAATCCGCTGGCAGCTCGATCAGGCCAACGGCGAACTCAAGCGCGCGAAAGAGCTCGCGCACACCGATCCCCTGACCGGCCTTGCCAACCGACGCGCCTTGACCGAGATCATGGTGCGCGATATTGCGCGGGCGCGCCGCGGCAAAGACGCTTACTCGGTCGCTATTTTCGACATCGACCATTTCAAGCGGGTCAACGACCGCTTTGGTCACGCCGCGGGCGACCAGGCGCTGGTGCACGTGGCCTTCGTTGCCAAGAGCGGCGTGCGCGAAACCGACGCGATCTGCCGTTACGGCGGCGAGGAATTCATCATTCTGCTGCCGGGCGCGGCCGCCGATGGCGCGCATTTCGTGGTCGACCGCCTGCGCATGATGGTGGAGAAGACGCCGTTAACGTACAACGGCGACAAAATATTGCTCCGCTTCAGCGCCGGCGTGGCGGAGCTGCAGGCGGGGGAAGACGCCGAAAAGCTGGTGGGGCGTGCCGATCAGGCGTTGTATCAGGCCAAGCGCGCCGGGCGCAACCGCGTCAACATCGCAATGATCTCGGCGGCCGCGGCCTAATAGACTTTGCGGCGTCTGTGTTGAACCGGCGCGACGTCAGGCCACGCGCGCGGCGTGCGTGCGGCGCTCGCGCTCGATTTTCATGATGTAACGCTGGATCGCCGACAGCATGCTTTCCGGCAGGCTGACGAACGCGAAACCGGAACGCTGTGTCAGCTTGCCGTTGGCAAGCTTCAGCATGAATCCATTGCGCGCCTGCACCCGCGTGCGCAGCGCGGGGATGCCCGGCAGGTGTATCGTGCAGGAGTAGTGCGTGCCGAGCTCGGGCGTGAACATCTCAGGCGGCGTGAGCACCGAGACGCCGCCACAACTGATATCGAGCAGTTTGAGTTCGACCGCCGCCGGCGTATCGCGATCGACCGCGGAAAGCGTGCATTTTACCGGTGCGCCAAAGGGTATCGACATGCGATAGTATTCGCGCCGCTGCAGCCGCATCAAATCCGGCGGCAGCGCGGATTTGAACGCGGCGTGACCGTCGTATTCGACCGCTTCGATCCCTTCGCACGCGAACTGTATCCTGACTTTGTCCAGGCTGGTGCTGCAGAGCAGGCGCCGCTTTTTCAGCACGCGCTGCGCCTGCTCGGTGTGGCGCCCGCATTCGAGCAGCAGGTAATCGTCGTCGTCGTCGATGGCGACGATGGTCGTCAGGAAAAAGTCATCGCCGCCGATGGATGCGGTGACCAACGTGCCCTGGCGCATGATCGCGTGCAGCAACTGGCTGATCTCGATACGCGAACCGATCGCGTACTGATGATAGTCAGCCGCCGCCGGCCCGGTATCAAGCTGCATTGCGTTCTGGTTCGGCATGGTCGTGGTTGCACTCCGCGCGGTTACACTCCGATCGCTGAAGTGTAGCCGGCATGCGTGCTTTTGCAGGCCGTGATTAAGCGGGGTTTTGCGGCTTTGCTCGCTGCAATGAGCGTATCCCGCATGACCGGGAAAAATGGTCGCGCAGCGACGCAATGCTCAGTATTTCTCCGCGAGCTGCACCGGCGCCGCCGACCCGTGTTCCAGCCGGTAGAGCCAGGCGAGGACTTCCGCCACCGCATGGTAGAGCTGCTCCGGAATGTGGCTGTCGAGATCGACCTGCATCAGCAACGCCACCAGTTGCGGCGACTCGTGAACGTAGATGCCGGCGGCGCGCGCGCGCGCGATAATCTCCTCGGCCGCGACCCCGCGGCCCTTGGCGGCGATGCGCGGCGCGGCGTCCTGCCCGTTATAGGCAAGCGCGACCGCTGTCTGGCGGCGTTCAGGCTGTTCCATTGCGGCCTATCGTGATGCTCAGCGGCGTGACGCCGGCACCGCGCAACGCATGTTTCAGTTCCCCCTGATGTTCGGCCAGCGTCGCCGCGGCGTCGCCGCTGGCGGCATCCAGCATGATCGTGACGCCGCGCGCGCCTATGCGCAGGGTCGCGTCGATCGCGCCCAGCCGCGGCAGCGTCAGGCGCAGCCGCGTGCGCCACGGCTGCTCTTCCGGCGTGTCAGGGTTGGCGGACCCCTGTTCGGCGACCTCCCACTCGATGGGCTGGCCGTGCCAGATCAAGCCGTTCCACACGACTTGCCGGGTGTCGAACGTGTCCAGCTGGTGGCGTACGATATTCAGTGTATCGGGGTGAACAGGTAGATCCGGCAAATGCGAAATGTCTGGCAAGTGCGGCGCAACATCATCGCCGCTGACGGTACGCGCGTCAACCTGCGCGGGCGGCAATCGCGCCTGCGGCTCCTGCAGCAGCAGCGTGAGCGGCCGGTCGCCGGCGGCCCATTGCGCCTGATGCGATTCGTAGAACAGGCCGCTGGTGGTGAGCGCGTGGCGCAATTCGGCGGTGATCTGATGGTGGTCCCCGGGTGGCGTGTCGAGCAGGGGCGTTCCGGCGTGCGCAATCGTGGCCAACGGCAGCCTGGCGGTTTCGCCCAGC
>JAYWDM010000646.1:0-3071 GCA_043779885.1 Betaproteobacteria bacterium
TCGACTTTCACGCCGGAATCCCGCACCACCTTGGCGTATTTCTTTATCTCGGCTTTGACGTAGTCGCCGTAAGCTTCCGGTGTCGGCGCCGGAAACGGAAAAATGCCGAGATTCGCCAGTTTCTCCTTCACGTCGGACAGTTCGAGAATGCGATTGATCCCGGCGTGCAGCTTGACGACGATGGCCTTCGGTGTTCCGCGCGGCGCCATGAATCCGTACCAGTTGTCCACCGCGAATCCGGGCACGCCGGCCTCGGCCACGGTCGGCACGTCGGCGAACTGCTCGACCCGCTTGGCCGAGGTCACCGCCAGCGCCCGGATCTTGCCCGCCTTGACGTGCGTGAGTGAGGTGGACACCGTGGCGAAAATCAACTGGATGTTGCCGCCAAGGAGATCGATCATCGCCGGCGTGCCGCCCTTGTACGGCACGTGCTGCATGTTCACGCCGGCGAGCGTATTGAAGAGCGCGCCCGCAAGATGATCGGCGAAGCCGACTCCGGACGAGCCGTAGTTGAGCTTGCCGGGATTGGCCTTGGCGTAAGCGATCATCTCCCTGACCGAATGTACCGGCAGCGAGGGATGCACGACCAGCATATTGAGCGCGGACACGGCGCGCGCGACCGGCGCAAAATCGTTGACCGGATCGTATGGCAGTTTGCTGTACAGGCTCGGATTGACCGCCACCGGCCCGATGGTTCCTTCGACGATGGTGTAACCGTCCGGGTTTGCATGGGCGGCGATCTCCATGCCGACGATGCCATTGCCGCCGGGCCGGTTGTCGACGACGACCTGCTGGCCCCACGCTTCGGCAAGTTTTTGCCCGATAGCCCGCGCCGTGATGTCGGCGCCGCCGCCGGGCGCGACCGTGATGATGATGCGGATCGGTTTGTTCGGATAGACATCCGCGGCGTTCGCGCAGCACGCGGCGAAACAGGTTAGAACGACGAGCGAGGCGCGCATGAGATTCCTTTTCGGGAGACGCTGACCGGAACTATACTGGAAGCCGGCGCAAAAACCATCTGTAAAACGCAGCCCGGAAGGAGTGCAACGCATTCCGGGTTCGCTCGGCCGCCATAATTCATCCCCGGATTTCATTTCATTCATCCGGGATGCGAACGCTGCCCCAATCGCGCGGAATATTCGCTCAAGCGGCCTCGCCCGACGCGCGCCAATTCCTTTAACGGCGAGCAGGCAGCTTGAGGAAAAGTTACACTGCGCTTGTCCGCTTCCGGAAGAATTCCATGTCTGCACACCGTGTCTGCATGATCCGCTTCTCATCCTTGCTTGCGATACTCGCCTGCGACGCGGCAGCCCAGACGTATCCCGCGAAACCCATCCGCATCGTTGTCGGCGCCGGTTCCGGCGGGGGAGTGGATACGATTTCACGCATCGTGGGCCAGCGGCTCGACGAAGTCTGGCGTCAGCAGGTCGTGGTCGATAACCGGCCCGGTGCGGGCGGCGCGGTCGCGAGCGATCTCGTTGCCAAGTCGCTGCCGGACGGCCACACGTTGCTCACCATGAGCATTTCCTACGCGGTAATCCCGGCGTCGCACAAGAACCTCAGCTACGACCCCATCCGCGATTTCACGCCGGTCGCGGTATTGGTGAACAGTCCCAACATCCTCGTCGTGCACCCGTCGCTGCCGGTGAAATCGGTCAGGGAACTGATCGCGTTTGTGAAGGCGCATCCGGGTCAGCTCACGTACGCCTCGTCCGGCAATGGCGGTGCCGCGAACCTTACGCTTGAAGCGTTCAAGCTCACGACCGGCACGGACATCGTTCACATACCCTACAAGGGCACCGCGCCGGGCGTCATTGATCTGATCGCGGGCCGCGTCTCGCTGACGTCGTGTGCAATCGTCTCGGGGCTCGAGTATGCGAAGCAAGGCAAGCTGCGCGCGCTGGCGACGGTGGGCGCCAAGCGCGCGAGCGCGGCGCCGGAACTACCGACGGTCGCCGAAGCGGGCGTGCCGGGCTACGCGGTGGATGTGTGGTATGCGATGTTCGCGCCGGCCGCGGTCCCGAACCCTGTGCTTGCAAAACTGAACGGCGAGATCATCAAAATCCTTTACGCGCCGGAAATGAAAGCGCGTCTCGCCGTCATCGGGCTCGAGCCCGCGGCCGAGCCGCTCGATAAAACCAACGCATACATCAAAGCGGAGGTCGCCAAATGGGCGAAGGTCGTCACCGCAGCCAAAATCACGGCGGAGTGAATCGAAGCCGCCGCAAAAAAATCCCCTCGCCCCGCTTGCGGGGAGAGGGGAGGGTGAGGGGCGGATGGAAAGCCTGTTTTTCGCTATGAACAAAAGCAATACTGCTTCCCCTCACCCCGGCCCTCTCCCCACTGACGTGGGGCGAGGGAGTCTTGTGAGTTTCGCGCGCGTTGTCCCCGACTTGCTCGCAGGCAAGCTCACGCCGCGCGATCTGCTCGAGCGCTGCCTGGAGCGCATTGACGCGCGCGAGAGCGAGGTGAAAGCATTCGTGGTGCTGAATACAGACGCCGCGCGCGCCGCTGCCGACGCGGCGACCGCACGCTATCGCGCGGGTATGCCGCTTTCGATGGTGGACGGCTGTCCGGTCGGCATCAAGGACATCATGGACACCTGCGATCTGCCGACACAGATGGGCAGTCCCGCGTTTAAAGGATGGCAGCCGGCGTACGACGCCGCTTGTGTGCAGGCGCTGCGCCAGGGCGGTGCGGTCATCGTCGGCAAGACCGTCACCACCGCCTTCGCGTGCGGTGCGACGAATGTGACGAGGAATCCGCACGATGCCACGCGCACACCGGGCGGCTCTTCGAGCGGCTCGGGTGCGGCGGTCGGCGCCGGCATGCTGCCGGTGGCGCTCGGCACACAGACCCAGGGTTCGTTGCTGCGGCCGGCCGCCTATTGCGGCGCGGTCGGCTTCAAGCCGACGCATGGTGTATTACCGATGCAGGGCGTGCATCCCATCTCGGCGACGCACGATCATCTGGGCGCGATCGGCGCCACGCTCGATGATACGTGGCGCATTGCATCGCATATTTCTCTCGCGCAGGGCAACCCGGGGCAGCCGTTCCTCGATGGCGCGGCG
>JAYWDM010000647.1:0-3069 GCA_043779885.1 Betaproteobacteria bacterium
TGCCGGCCGCACTGGCTCCCAGGTGGAACGGGCCCGCGCGCGCGAACGGCAATTGCTGGCACAGTACGCCTCGACCATCCAGAATGCCTTCAAGGACACGCTGGACGCGCTGGTGGCGCAGCGTAAGGCGCGCGAAACCTACGAAGCCGAACAGAACCGGGTTAACGCGCTCGAAAGCTCCTACAAGCTCGCCCAAATGCGTTACGACAACGGTGTTTCCAGCCTGCTGGACGTACTCGACGTCGAACGCGGACTGCTCGACGCGGAGCTCAATCGCATTGAGGCGCAGCGCGCCCAGCTCGCTGCCGCCGCCGACCTGTTCAAGGCACTGGGCGGCGGCTGGGGTGGTCTGCGCGATTCCAGCAATGCAGCAAAAAACTGAGAATCTTGTGTTTCGCCGCCACCGGCGAAGACGCAATGACGATTCTGTTTCTGCCGGGCGCGTCGCCTCGTACCGGTGAAATGTTCCCGGATAGCTGCCAAACGTGATTCGAGCGCTATTTACTGCACGAAATCCGTGCTTTTTTTGGCGCAGCGATTGCGTTCTGCTAATCTGCCTCGGCGGTCCATAACGTCGATCAACAGGGAGGAATCATGGCGGACACGATCAAATACCTGCTCCCGGAGGGGCAGATTCCGAAGGCCTGGTACAACCTCATGGCGGACCTGCCCTCGCCGCCTGCGCCGCCGCTGCACCCGGGCACGCAGCAACCTCTCGGACCAGACGACCTCGCGCCGCTATTCCCGATGTCGCTGATCATGCAGGAGGTCTCGGCCGAGCGCGAGATCGAGATTCCGGGCCCGGTGCGCGACATCTACAAGCAGTGGCGCCCGTCTCCGCTGTTCCGCGCGCGCCGCCTTGAGAAGGCGCTCGATACCCCAGCGAAAATCTATTACAAATACGAAGGTGTCAGCCCGGCGGGTTCGCACAAGCCGAATACTGCGGTCGCGCAGGCCTTCTACAATCACGAAGCCGGAATCCGCAAGATTGCGACGGAAACCGGCGCCGGCCAGTGGGGATCGGCGCTCGCTTTCGCCGGTGCGCTGTTCGGCATCGAGGTGCAGGTATTCATGGTGAAGGTGTCGTACCAGCAGAAGCCGTATCGCCGGGCGCTGATGGAAACCTACGGTGCGCGCTGCATCGCCAGTCCGTCGATGGAGACCAATGTCGGCCGCGCCATCCTCGCCAAATCACCCGACAGCACGGGCTCGCTCGGCATCGCCATTTCCGAAGCGGTGGAAGTTGCCGCCACGCGAGACGACACCAAGTACGCGCTCGGGTCGGTGCTGAACCACGTACTGCTGCACCAGACCGTGGTCGGACAGGAAGCCATAAAGCAATTGGAGATGGCTGGCGATGATCCCGACATCATCATCGCTTGCACAGGCGGGGGGTCGAACTTCGCCGGCATCGTATTCCCCTTCCTCGGTGCGCAACTGCGCGGCGGCAAGAAGCGTCGCATCATCGCCATCGAACCCGCGGCCTGTCCCAGCCTGACCAAGGGCAAATTCGCTTACGACTTCGGCGATACCGGGCATCTAACGCCGCTGGTCAAGATGCATACGCTCGGCTCGACCTTCATCCCGCCCGCGTTCCACGCGGGTGGCCTGCGCTATCACGGTATGGCCCCGCTGGTGTCGCACATCAAGGATCTCGGGCTCATCGAAGCGCGCGCCTACAAGCAGATCGAGGTGTTCGAGGCGGGCGTGCAATTTGCACGTTGCGAAGGCATTGTCCCTGCACCGGAAGCAAATCACGCGGTCAAAGGCGCAATCGATGAAGCGCTGAAGTGCAAGCAGGAAGGCAAGTCGCGCACGATCCTGTTCAATCTTTGCGGGCACGGGCACTTCGACATGCAGGCGTACACCGACTACTTTGCCGGCAAACTCACCGACAGGAGCTACGCGGAAGAGGAACTTGCAATGGCGCTCGCGGGCCTGCCTTCGGTCGCCGCGTAATTCAATCTTTTCTCCTCTGCCGGAATCTGCAACCGAAGCCAAGCTCGCCGCAATTCGCCCGCTCGGGCCCGAACTGTTGCAGCAATTGCCGGCGCCCGACCTCATCGTGGCCTCGATCGGCGGCGGCGGATTGATTTCGGGAATCGTTTCTGCGACGAAGCATTTTTCCCCGGTCACCCGCGTTGTCGGCGTCGAGACCGAGGGTGCGGATTCCATGTTCCAGAGCCGGCGGGCCGGCAGAATCATCGAATTGCCTACGATCACTTCGATCGCCGAAACGCTTGGCGCGCGCAAGACCGAAGCGACCCAGTTCGGAATCGTATCCAACCATGTATCCGAGCTGGTTACGGTGTCTGACGAATCCGCGATACGCGCCTTGGTGGAAATTCTGGAAATGGAAAAACTATTGACGGAGCCCGCCGCGTCCTGCTCGGTTGCCGCGCTGATCGAAGGTAAAATTCGGGTGGCGGCAGAAGAAAATGTCGTCGTCGTACTATGCGGCGGCAACGTCTCACTCGAAAATGTCCGCTGCTGGGCGGCGGGCAGGCGTCTAGACGGGTGACGATTTCGATTATTCATATGCGATAACTGACCCTTTTTGTTTTCAGTGTCGCGGTTTTCTGTACGACGATCTCGCGCAGTACGGCGCTCCAGGCCTTTGCCAGATTATTGCGGTCGTAGCCTCCTCCGCCGAAGGCCATCATTCTGCCTTTCGAGAAGCGCTCGGCGATATCCACCAGCCTCCTTGCCGCGTGCGCGTGCGTTGCCGCGGAATATGTCAAGTGTGCGAGTGGATCACCCAGGAGTCCGTCGGCACCACACTGGAATAGAACGAATTCTGGCTCGAAGCGAGCCAGATGCTGTTCCACTCGCGGCCAAACTTCCAGGAACTCGCTGTCGCCGGACCCGGGTAGCAGTGGAATATTGAGCTTGCTGCCTTTGGCGAGGCCTTTTCCGGTTTCGTCAGCGCGCCCCGTACCCGGATAAAGGTAGCGGCCGTCTTCGTGGATATCGGCGAAAATCAGATCCGGATCTGCTTCGTAAGCGTAGAAAATTCCGTCGCCGTGGTGCACATCGATATCGACGTAGGCGATCCGCCTGACACTGTAT
>JAYWDM010000648.1:0-3066 GCA_043779885.1 Betaproteobacteria bacterium
ATCGGCGATATCAAGCTTTCAGCCAACTGGATGGCGGCGGCAGGCCATCCCGGTGAAGACGCGGCGCTCTACGACGCAGTGCGCGCGGTCGGCATGGAATTGTGCCCGCAACTCGGTATCAGCATTCCGGTGGGCAAGGATTCGATGTCGATGAAGACGACGTGGAGCGACGGCGATGAGCAGAAAGCAGTTACCGCACCGCTGTCATTGATCGTGTCCGCGTTCGCGCCCGTGACGGATGCGCGCAGGACGCTGACCCCGCAGTTGCGCTTCGATTGCGGCGATACGGCATTGGTGTTGCTCGATCTGGGCGCCGGGAAGAACCGGCTCGGCGGTTCGGCGCTGGCGCAGGTTTACGGCCAACTCGGCCGCGAGGCGCCCGATCTTGATGCGCCGGAAAAAATCATGCGCTGGTTCGAGGTCGTGCAGGCGCTCAATCGCGACGGCCGTATTCTGGCCTACCACGACCGTTCCGACGGGGGATTATTCGTTACGCTGTGCGAAATGGCATTTGCCTCGCGCGCCGGGCTTGAAGTCGCGCTGCCGCGCAGTAGCGCGCGTAGCAGCGCAATTGCCGAATTATTCAGCGAGGAACTGGGCGCTGTGCTGCAGGTGCGCAGCCACGAATTGCCGCTGATACGCAAGGCTTTCAGCGACGCCGGACTCGACGATGAGTTGCTTGAACTCGGCAGGCCGGTCGCGGGTGACGTGGTCAGCATTGGATTTGACGGCGTCGAAGTGCTGCGTGCGCAGCGCGCGGATTTACACCGCGCGTGGTCGGCGACGACATTCCACCTGCAGCGGCTGCGCGACAATCCGGCCTGCGCGCAGGAGGAATACGACCGCATTCTCGCCGTGGATGATCCGGGATTGTCGCCCCGTCTCACGTTCGATCCCGCGCTCGACATCGCGGCGCCGTACGTGCACGGTGCGCGGCCGCGCATCGCAATTCTGCGCGAACAAGGCGTCAATGGGCAGATCGAGATGGCGGCGGCGTTCGAGCGCGCCGGCTTCGACGCGTTCGACGTGCACATGAGCGACATCATCGCCGGCCGCGTGACGCTCGCGGATTTCAAGGGGCTGGCCGCATGCGGCGGATTTTCCTATGGCGACGTGCTGGGGGCCGGCGAGGGATGGGCGAAGTCGATCCTGTTCAACCCCCGCGCGCGCGACGAGTTCGCGGCGTTCTTTGGTCGCGGCGACAGTTTTGCGCTCGGTGTGTGCAACGGCTGCCAGATGATGAGCAACCTGCATGAGATCATTCCCGGCAGTGACGCATGGCCGCATTTCGTGCGCAACAGGTCGGAGCAGTTTGAAGCCCGCTTCGTCATGGTCGAGGTCGCGTCGTCACCGTCGGTTTTGTTCGAGGGCATGGCGGGCAGCCGGCTGCCGGTCGCCGTGGCGCATGGTGAGGGCTATGCGGAGTTTGCCGGCGCCGGGCAGCGTGAGAAGGCTATCGTTGCGTTGCGTTTCGTCGACAACCGCGGCGGAGCAACCGAAGTCTATCCGTACAATCCCAACGGCTCGCCCGCGGGCGTCACGGGCCTGACGACGCCGGATGGCCGCTTTACCGTCCTGATGCCGCACCCCGAACGCGTATTCCGCAGCGTGCAGAATTCATGGCATCCGCGCGGCTGGGGTGACGATGCGCCGTGGTTGCGCATGTTCCGCAATGCGCGGAAGTGGGTGGGAAGAGGGTAAACGGAATTTATTCGATCTTCGCCTTGACGCGAAACTCGGCAATCACTTTTTGCACCGCCTGCTGCTGCATT
The DNA here is from genome assembly GCA_043779885.1 of Betaproteobacteria bacterium. GTDB lineage: Bacteria > Pseudomonadota > Gammaproteobacteria > Burkholderiales > SG8-41 > PALSA-1004. Next base: position 1,773 of record JAYWDM010000648.1, read on the forward strand.
TGCTGCTGGATATTGTTTTTGACTTCCTCGAAGGGCGGTATTTTCGTCGGCCGCTCGTCGTCGAGCCGGATCACGTGCCAGCCGAATTGCGATTGCACCGGCGCGTCCGTCAATTGTCCTTTTTTGAGCTTGCCGAGGGCATCGGAAAAGGGTTTGACGTAGCGGTTCGAGGGGGCCCAGTCGAGGTCGCCGCCGCGGCCTTTTGACCCGGTATCCTCTGATTTATCCGCGGCAATCTTTTCGAAGCTGCCGCCTTTTTTCAGTTGCGTGATGATTTGCTTGGCTTCGGCTTCGTCCTTGACCAGAATGTGGCGCGCCTTGTACTCCTTGGCGCCAGCCTGGTTCTTGGCGGCGTCGTATTCCTTGCGCATCGTTTCCTCGGATACGGGGTGAGCCTTGACGTAATCCTGCAGGAATGCATTGATGATGAGGCTCTGCCGCTGCATTTCGATCTGGGCGCTGATATCCGGGTTCTTGTCGATGCCCGTCTTGGCGGCTTCCTGCAGCAATACCTCGCGGGTGACCAGTTCGTCGCGGATCCGGGCGCGCAGTTCCGGCGAGTCCGGTTGACCCTGCGCCGTCGCGTTCTTGAGAAAGACATCCAGGCGGGTTTGTGGAATTTCCTTGCCGTTGACTTTCGCGATCGCGTCGGCGGCCAGTGCGGGGAGCGGGCTCGCCGCAACGCATGCGGCCAGCGCGATCATCCCGGCAACGGAATTTTTCATGGTATTCATCACGGTTTCCTTGATAACAAAATTAAATTTCGTCGGGAGTATACGCCTTGATCGACAGCGCGTGAATCTCGCGCTCCAGCATGTCGCCCAGCGCGGCGTGGACCATGCGATGGCGCGCCTGGGTCGACTTGCCCTCGAATCGCGGCGACACGATGATCAGCTGGAAATGCCCGCCGCCGCCTTTGGCCCCCTCGTGTCCGGCATGCTTGTCGCTATCGTCGATCAGTTCGACGCTGTCGGGCGACAGCACTTCGAGCTTGTGTTCAATGCGCTCCAGGGTATTCATCATTTGGGGGTTTCGCCGTCGATGTGTTTGGCCAGCAGCAGGGCCTGCGCGACGACGAAAAGGAGCATCAGCCCCATGCCGCCGAACAGTTTGAAATTGACCCACGCGTCGAGCGAATAATTGAATGCCACGTAGAGATTGACTACGCCCATGACCGCAAAAAAACCGGCCCAACTGTAGAGCAGATTGCGCCAGACGGCGTCCGGCAGCGTCATCTGCTTGCCCATCATGGCTTTGATCAGGTTGCGGCGGAACGCGAATTCCGCGGTCAGCA
>JAYWDM010000649.1:0-3063 GCA_043779885.1 Betaproteobacteria bacterium
ATAAGTCAGCAAATGCTGCCACGGCAGGAACTCGCGCATGACCGCGCCGATCAGCGGCGTGCGGCCGAGGCCGCCGCCGGCAAGCACGCGAAAACCGACGTTGCCTGAATCATCGCGCCGCGCCTGCAACCCGATGTCGTGAACCTGGGTCGCGGCGCGGTCAGCCTCGCCACCGCTCACCGCAATCTTGAATTTGCGCGGCAGGTACGCGAACTCCGGATTAAACGTCGACCACTCGCGAATAATTTCGCACCAGAGCAGCGGATCGACGATTTCGTCCGGCGCAACCCCCGCGAAGTGATCGGCCGTGGTATTGCGTATGCAATTGCCGCTGGTCTGAATCGCGTGCATTTGCACCGTGGCGAGCTTGGCGAGGATGTCGGGCACGTCTTCGAGCCTGGGCCAGTTGAACTGGATATTCTGGCGGGTACTGAAATGGCCGTAGCCGCGATCCCATTTGCGTGCGATATACGCAAGCGCCCGCAATTGTCGCGACGCCAATAATCCATACGGGATAGCCACGCGTAACATCGGAGCAAATCGTTGAATATAAAGACCGTTCTGCAGTCTCAGCGGACGAAAATCATCCTCGGACAACGCGCCCGCGAGAAACCGGCGGGTCTGATCCCGATATTGCGCGACCCGGTCGTCTACCAGCCGCTGATCGATCTCGTCGTATAGATACATGCAAGCTCTGTGTGATTTTGGATGCCAGCGGCATGGTATCAATCGCGAGTTATACTTAGAACGACTATTATGTTACTTTAATATAACTATTTAGAATTAAGGTAACAAGTCCATGAAACTGCAGCAATTAAAATATCTGGTGGAAGCTGAGCGTCATGGGCTGAATCTCTCGCTCACTGCCGAAACTTTGCATACGTCCCAGCCGGGCATCAGTAAGCAGATCAAATTGCTCGAAGACGAACTCGGCGTCGAAATTTTCGTGCGCAACGGCAAGCGCGTGACTTCGGTAACGCCGCCCGGCAGAGCGATCCTCGCGATTGCCCAACGCATCCTGCATGAAGCCGACAACCTCAAGCAGGCAGCGCAGGATTTCGCGGATCAGGACAGCGGCAAACTGACGATAGCCACCACGCACACGCAGGCGCGCTACGCGCTACCGGGCGTCGTGCAGCGCTTCACGCAGCGCTATCCAAAAGTGAAACTCGGCCTGATCCAGGGTAACCCGATGCAAATCTGCGAGTACGCTCTCGGCGGACAGGCCGACTTCTGCATCGCCACCGAAGCCATCGGGACTTTCGAGGAACTCGTCATGTTGCCGTGCTACGCATGGAATCGCTGCGTGATTGCGCCGCCCGGCCATCCCATCCTGACGCACAAATCGCTGACGCTGGAGGCGATCGCACAATATCCGGTGATCACCTACGATTTTGCCTTTACCGGCCGCTCACAGATCAATCAGGCGTTCGCCACGCGCGGACTTAAACCGAACGTCGTGCTGACCGCGATAGACTCGGACGTAATCAAAACCTACGTCGCGCTCGGCCTCGGCATCGGCATACTTGCGCAGATGGCCTTCGATCCGGCAAGCGACACCAATCTGCGCGCGCTCGACGCCAGCCATCTGTTTGAATCAAGCACGACGCGCATCGGCATCCCGCATAACGCTTACCTGCGCGGCTACGTCTACGATTTTATCGAGATGTTTGCGCCACACCTCTCCCGCAAGAATGTCGATTCGGCAGTGCACGGCAAGGCGCAATTCGATTACGACCTGTAGACGCGCAAGCCGCCGCGCATCAGCCTTCCATGCGCCGGCGCAACCACGCGCTCGCCGCGTCGACGATCGCCACCAGCATCAGCATTGCCATGATGATGGTCATGGCCTGCGGTTGCTGGAACAGCGAGAGGCTCATGTACAGCATCTGCCCCAGCCCGCCGGCGCCAACGACGCCCAGTATGGCCGCCATGCGTATATTGATTTCCCAGCGGTACAGCGTATAGGCGACGAATTGCGTGATTACACCCGGCAGCGTGCCGTACAGGAACGCACCGGCCGGGCGCGCTCCCGCCAACTGCAGCGCAAGTGCAGGCTCACGCGGCGCGTTTTCAAGGGTTTCCGCAAACAACCGGCCGATCACGCCGGTGGTATGCCACGCCAGCGCAAGCGTGCCCGCAAACGGACCCAGGCCAACTGCGAACACCATTAGCGCGGCCCATACCAGTTCCGGAATCGAGCGCAGACAATTGAGGACGAAACGCGCCGCCACCCGCGCGGCAAGGCCGAATCGTCCCGATGCCGGCAACGCAAGCAGCATCCCGCACACTGCGGCCAGCAGCGTGCCGACCGCCGAAATCGCGATCGTCTCCAGCGTGCCGCGCCACGCCTGCGACAGGTATTCAGGCGAGAAATCGGGCGGAAAAAACCGCACGACGTATCCCCACATCTGCACCGCCGCATCCGCCGAAAATACCTGCCTCACGTCGAGGGCAAGATAGACGAAGCTGACCACGACCGCCGCCAGCATCAAGCTGATCGCAAACCAGTGGCGCGGCCTCATTCGATCGCCTTGCGCAAACCAGCACTAATTCCGTCGGCGAGCACAACCAGCAGCAGGAAAACCACCAGCATGGTGCTCACCTCGCCCCCGTTCAACATGCGCATCGATAGTTCCATCTGCATGCCGAGCCCGCCGGCGCCGACAAAACCCATGATGACGGACGCGCGTACCGCGCACTCCCAGCGATACACGGTGTATGACACCAGTTCCGGCAGCGCGACCGGCAGCATCCCGTACAGAAACGCGCCAACATGCCCGCCGCCGGATTCGAGCAATGCGACGGTGGGACGCGTGTCGCCCGACTCGAAAATCTCCGCGTACACCTTGCCGAGCATGCCGCCATACGTAATGCCGATCGCGAGCACGCCGGCGGCGGGGCCGAGTCCTACCGCGCGCACGAACAGCAATGCCCAGACAATTTCCGGAACGCTGCGAAAGAGCATCAGCGCGACGCGCACCGGTATCCGCAGCAGGCGGCCCGGCCATAGTCCAGGTCCGGGGCCGATGCGCGAAATTGACAGGCTGCGCGTGACGATTA
>JAYWDM010000650.1:0-3060 GCA_043779885.1 Betaproteobacteria bacterium
TGTTGCGGCGCTCTACTCGCGCGGCGCAGTGGCTGATACGAATGAAGTGAGAAAACTCGCGCGATTGCCCGAGTCTGCCGGCGAGTTACGCGCCATCGCCGCCGCGCTGAAAGCTCCCGCTGCGTCGATCCGGCTTGGACCCGCGGCGACGGAGCGTGCGGTGAAAGAAGCCGACCTCACGCGCTATCGCACCCTCGCGTTCGCTACGCATGGACTGATGGCGGGTGACTTTAAAGGGCTCGCCGAACCTGCGCTCGTACTCACCCCGCCAAAGAAGGGAAGCGAACTCGACGACGTGCTGCTGACCGCAAGCGAGATTTCACAACTGAAACTGGACGCGGACTGGGTGGTGCTCTCCGCTTGCAACACCGCGGCGCCGGATGGCACGCCGGGTGCGGAAGGACTATCGGGGCTTGCGCGCGCGTTCTTTTATGCAGGCGCGAGATCGCTTCTGGTTTCGCACTGGGCGGTGAGTTCGGACGCAGCGGTCGCGCTCACGACGCGTATGTTCGATGAGTCCGCGAAAGGAGCATCAAAGGCGGAAGCGCTGCGCCGCTCTATGCTCGCGCTGATGGCACGCACGGACAAGCCGTACTTTGCACACCCGGCGCTCTGGGCGCCGTTCGTGGTGGTGGGCGAAGGCAATGCGGAATGGGCGGTCAGGCGTTAGCGCTGCGCTTCAGGTACTCGGTAACAACGCAATCAGTTCGCCCTACGCGGCGCACGCGACGCGCTCGCAGTAGTAGCGCTCGCCGATGATGTTTTGGGCGACGCGGCCCGCAATGCGATCGCCGCCGCAACGTTCGGTACAGGTTGCTTGTTGGCCCCAATTTCATAATGTAAAATTCGCGGCGTTCGATCCTTACCCTAACCGGACGCTGACGTGGAAGCTAAAGCCGCCCGCTCGTCGATCCAGGTCATAGACCGCATGATGAGCCTCATCGAGGCGCTCGCGCGGCATACCGTGCCGGTGAATCTCAAGCAGCTTGCGACGGAGACCAGCCTGCATCCATCGACCGCGCACCGCATACTCAACGTGATGGTGGGCAACCGCATGGTCGACCGCATCGAGCCCGGCACTTACCGGCTGGGCATGCGCCTCCTGGAACTGGGCACGCTCGTGCGCGCGCGCATCAGCATACGCGAGGAAGCTCTCCCATACATGCACGAATTGCACCAGCAACTCGGCGAAACGGTGAATCTGTCGGTCCGCCACAACGACGCGGTGATTTACATAGAGCGCATGTCGTCGGACAAACAGTTGATGCGCGTCATGCACATTGTGGGCGCGCACGCGCCGCTGCACATCACCGCCGTCGGCAAAATCTATCTGGCCGCCGACGGCCCCGAAAAATGCGATGAGTATGCGCAGCGGACCGCACTGCCCCGGTACACGGACAACACGCTCACCGATCCGGCAATTCTCAGGCAGGAAGTCGAGCAAGCGCGCCAGCACGGCTACGCGTTTGACAACGAGGAGGCGGAAAAAGGCCTGTCGTGCGTCGGCGCCGGAATCCGCGGCGGCGACGGCCATCTCATCGCCGGGCTCTCGGTTTGCGCGCCGTCCGAGCGCTTCAACAAGGCGTGGGCGACAGAGGTCAAGCAGATGGCCGAGCGCATTTCACGCGCGGCCGGCTGGCGGCCGGTCGCCACGAACTGATCAAGCCATCGTTACATGGCGGGCAGGTCCGCAATGCCAGGGCCCCCGCCGGGTGAATTCGGGTGCTAGAATCCGCCCTCCCCAACGACTTGAAGATACGGTTCATGAACGATATTCAGCTTCTCCGCGCGCACCCCCTCTCCGCCCTGATTTTCGCCAGCCGCTGGCTGCAACTGCCGCTGTACCTGGGGCTGATCGTGGCGCAGATGGTCTATGTCTACCAGTTCTGGACCGAACTGGTGCACCTGGTGCATACCGTCACGTCCCGCAACATCAGCGAGACGGAAATCATGCTCATCGTGCTGGGCCTGATCGACGTGGTGATGATCGCCAACCTGCTGATCATGGTGATCGTGGGCGGTTATGAAACGTTCGTGTCGCGGCTGCGCCTGGAAGGCCATCCCGACCAGCCGGAGTGGCTGTCGCATGTCAACGCTTCGGTGCTCAAGGTCAAGCTCGCGACCGCCATCATAGGCATTTCGTCTATCCATCTGCTCAAGACGTTTATCAACGCCGAACATATGATGGACAATACGATCATGTGGCAGGTAGTCATACACATTACCTTCCTGCTGTCGGCAATCGCGATAGCGGCCACCGACCGCCTGCTCACGCCACCGCTGGCCAAAGCCAAAGCCGCACATTGACGCTGCGCTGCGCGCCGGAACGCCGCTGAAAAACGCTGCCCTTATCGCCCCGCCTTTGCCTCCGTTTCGCCCTCCGGCGCGGGCAGTGGTCCGGCACAGCGGGCGCGGTCAGTTGCACGGATGCTGTTGCGCATCCCGGACTTGCGGTTAAAATCTGCGTCAAATGCTCGACCGTCCGCTCGTCTTTCTCGACCTCGAAACCACCGGTGCTACGGCGAACTTCGACCGTATCACCGAAGTCGGTTTGATCGCAGTCGAACCCGGGGGCCGCGTAACCGAGTGGAGCACGCTCGTCAATCCCGAAACGCGCATCCCGCCGTTCATCGAATCGCTGACGGGCATCAGCGATGACATGGTGGCGTCAGCGCCCACTTTCGCCGAAGTGGCGCGGGAATTGAGCGCGCGACTCGCCGGCAAGCTGTTGATCGCGCACAACGCGCGCTTCGATTACGGCTTTCTGCAAAGCGAATTCGGCCGCCTGGACATCAAGTATTCGTCCGACCTCCTATGCACCGTGAAACTCTCGCGCAAATTGTTTCCCGGCCACGCGCGGCACAACCTCGACAGTCTGATGGAACGCCACGGCATCGCCTGCGATGCGCGCCACCGCGCGCTGGGCGACGCGCGCGTGCTGTGGGACCTGATCCGGAAATGGCGTGACGAACTCGGCGCCGCCGCGATCGACGCCGCCGCAAAAGCGCAACTTAAAGCGCAGACGCTGCCGCCGGGGCTGTCCGGACTGGCGCTTGACGA
>JAYWDM010000651.1:0-8779 GCA_043779885.1 Betaproteobacteria bacterium
GTCGTCAAGGACGACATCCTGCGCGCGTTTTTCGCGCCGGCCCAGGTCATGGGCGGTGTCGCGTACGTCGCGACGCAACTCGCGCGGCCGGGCGTCATACATCAGGTCGGCACGATGCAGCGGCTGCTATTCGGCGAGTACGACGGTGCGCGCTCCGCGCGCGCCGAAGCTTTGCTCGACGCGCTGCTGCGCGCGGGAATCAAGGCGGAGTTGTCCGCCGACATTCGCCGCACGTTGTGGGAAAAGTACACGTTCCTCGTCGGCCTGTCAGGCACAACGACCACCATGCGCACAACCATAGGTCCGATCCGCGGCAATCCGCGTGCGCGTGCTTTCCTGCACGAACTATTCAAGGAGGTGGTCGCGGTCGGCCGCGCGCAGGGTGTCGCGCTGCCGGCGGATTATGCGGATGACCGTCTCGCCTTTGCCGATACCGTGCCCGCCACCATGACATCTTCCATGCATCACGATCTTGAACGCGGCAACCCGCTCGAAGTCGAGTGGCTGTCAGGCGGCGTGGTGACGCTCGGCGCCGCGGTCGGCGTGCCCACACCCGCGAACCGCGCGGTGTGGGACATGCTCGCGTTGTACGCCGAAGGTCGCCCGCCTTCGCCGTGAACGATCCGGCGCTTACTCTGCGCGCAATTCGCGCTGTCGCTGTCGAAGTCCCGATGCGCTTCGCGCTCGGCACCAGCGCGGCCGTCGTGCGCGCGGCGCCGTTGCTGCTCGTCGACGTCGATACCGAGGAAGGCGTTACCGGCCGCGCCTGGTTGTTCTGCTATGTGCCCGCCGCCGCGTCCGCGATCGTCAGTTTGCTCGGAGAGGTCGAGCGCGTGGTTCGTGGCGAACGCGTCGCGCCGGCGATTTTGTGGGCGCGGCTCGCGAAGCGCTTCAGGCTGATCGGCGTGCAGGGCATAGTGCGCATGGCAATGGCCGCGTGCGACGCCGCGTGCTGGGATGCGCTTGCCATCGCGGCCAACGTGCCGCTGGCGACCTATCTCGGCGGCGCGCCAAAGCCGATACCGGCCTACAACAGCTGCGGCCTGGGTTTGATGCCGGCCACAGCACTGGCGGACGAAGCGGAGCAATTGCTGGCCGGCGGATTTCGCGCGGTAAAGCTGCGCCTCGGTTATCCGTCGCTGGCGGAGGACATCGCGGCGCTGCACGCGGTGAAGAAGCGCGTGCCGGCAGCCATCCGGATCATGGTCGATTTCAACCAGGCGCTCAGCGTCGAGGAGGCGCTCGTGCGCTGCCGCGCGCTCGACGGCGAAGGCCTCTGCTGGATCGAGGAACCGATACGCCACGACGACTATCGCGGCTGCGCGACACTCGCGCGCGAACTCGCAACGCCGATCCAGATAGGCGAAAATTTTTCGGAGCCGCACGCGATGGCGCAGGCACTCGACGCGGTTGCGTGCGATTACGTGATGCCGGACCTTGAGCGCATAGGCGGCGTGACTGGATGGAGAAACGCGGCTGCGCTCGCTTCCGCGCGCAAAATTCCGATGTCGTCGCACCTCTATCCGGAGGTCAGCGCCCACCTGCTGGCGGTGACGCCGACCGCGCATTGGCTCGAATACGTCGACTGGGCGGACGCGATTGTGCAGGAGCCGCTGCGCATCGTCGGCGGTAATGCCGTGCCTTCCGAGCGGCCCGGCAACGGCCTTGCGTGGGACGCGGATGCGGTGAAGCGTTACCGGATGTTGTAGCCGGGGCGCGCCGCGTCAGGGCAGTATCGAGTCAGCGCAACAAATCGCGGCGAATGGCGCTTACTCTTCCTTGTGGTTCTTGTGCCGCCACCACATGTAGCCGATAAATCCAACGCACATGCCGACGAAGAGTATGAAGAATATGGCGATACCCATCACGTTGGTGGATTCCGGCGGCGGCGCGTCCTTTATATCCACGGCGTACGCCGAGCAGAAGACGAGAAAAGTGCAAAATCCGGAAATGGCTCTGGTCATGGAAAATCTCCTTGTCGGCGGTGGGCGATCGCGCGCGGATCACGCAGTCCGGTTGCAAGCATTGCACCGGAAGTACCCGCTGTGCATGCCCGCATGTTCGCGCAGCAGCCTTACGGCACGCTTACACCCGCGCAGCCAGCAGTCCGGACAAATCGATCGTGGTTGCGGCAACAACGGCCGGGGCGGCGGGAGAACCTTGCGCGCAACACGCAATTCGCCCGCTCATAAGCGCTCAGAACTGCACGGAGGAAAGCGCTGCTACGCTGGCAACAAGGTGAGTGTGCGGCGCAGTTTCGAGCTGCTCTTTCCCGTGCGCGCCTGACAGCACGCCGACTACGTAGCGAACCCCCGCGTTGTGGCCGGCCTGCAGGTCGAGCACCGTGTCGCCGACGCACATCACCTGATGCACGCTGGTGACGCCGGTCTGTTCCATGGCCCGAAAGATGAGAAACGGTGCGGGGCGGCCAAGCGCGACATCGTCACCGCAGACGACGGCGTCGGCAATGCCGCTGCGCCAGCCAACCGCGTCGATGATGAGGTCCGTGGTCAGCCGGTCGAATCCGGTGGTGAGCGCGATCTTGATGCCGCGCCCGCGCAGCCACGTGAATATTGCCGCGGCGCCCGCGATCGGCTTGACACCGCCCGCGTTAAAGAGCTGCGCCAGGCAGTCGCGAAAGTCGTTGAATACTTTGTCGGTCAGATCGTCGACTCCCGTGGCGTGGTGCCGGGAAACGAAATGCCTGATTGCGTCGCGCTTCGACGCGCCGCGCACCACGCGCAGCGCATCGCCGCTGATTTCAATGCCATGACTGCGCAATACGGTGGTGAAGGCTTCCGGCACCTGGCCGGAGTCTTCGATCGTGGTGCCCGCCATGTCGAATACGACGAGTGCAATGTCTTGCATGTGTGTGCCGCCATCAACCTGAAAATGCCAGCCCGGATTCTCTGCCCAAATCGCAGGAAGGCGCAAGGGGAGAAGCCAGGATTGAAGATTGAGCAGTGAGGGACTAATGCAGGGCGGTCAAGCTATCATACGTTCTTCCAGCACGCAGTTTTGCACGGGAGCAGGGTATCCGCATGCCGCACGCTACGAACGATCTCGGCCAGCCGGTCGGATTTGCAGTGCCTGACTGGAAGCCGCCGCAACCGCCGGCGCGCGCGCCGATGGAGGGGCGTTACTGCCGTATCGAGCCGCTCGACCCGCAACGCCACGCGGAGTCACTGTATGAAGCGGATGCGCTGAACGCCGACGGCAGCATGTGGACGTACATGGCGCATGGGCCGTTTGCGAGTTTCGCAATCTACCGTGAGTGGGCGGAAGGTGCTGCCCGCGGCAGCGATCCCCTGTTCTTCGCCATCGTCGATCGCGCGACGGGCCGCGCGACCGGCGTTGCAAGCTATATGCGGATCGATCCGCGCAACGGCTGTATCGAGGTGGGGTCGCTGGCTTACTCGCCGCTGCTGCAACGCACGCCGGCGGCGACCGAGGCGATGTACCTGATGATGGAAAACGCTTTCGCGTTCGGCTACCGGCGCTACGAATGGAAATGCAATGCGCTCAATCGGCCGTCGCGCGCGGCGGCGCAGCGCCTGGGCATGTCTTACGAGGGCATCTTTCGCCAGGCTGCCGTCGTCAAAGGCCGCAATCGCGATACCGCCTGGTACTCGGTGATCGACACCGAATGGGCCGCGCTAAAACCGGCATTCCAGCAATGGCTCGCACCTGCCAATTTTGATTCGCAGGGCAAGCAGCGGATGGCGCTGTCCGCATTGACGGCGCCGCTGCTCAAGCAACGCGGCTAGAAGGCCGCCGCGTCGCCGCTGAACTCCTAATTCCTTTCCGCCTGCGCCGCCGGGTCGTTGTAGCTTTTGACGTCGGTGCCGCGGTAGAGAATCTGCGCGTTGCGCTCGGTGATCCGCTTGTGCAACGCGACGAATTCCGGGTCCATGTCGCGGCCCGGGCGCGGCTCGATTTCGAAATGGCGGTAACTATCGGTGCCGCGCACCAGCGTCGCGCTGTCCTCGCCCGCAATCTGGCGCACGCTGGTCGGGATGTAGCGGACCGCGAAGCCGATGCGGCGGTCGGCGGACGGATTCGGCGGGGATCCGTGCACGAGACGCACGTGATGCAGCGAGATTTCGCCCGGCTCAAGCACGATCGTTACCGCTTTCGATTTATCGACGTCGACCGCGACTTCCTGGCCGCGCGTGAGCAGATTGTGCTTGGCGAAGGTGTCGCGGTGCGGAATCTGGTCGGCGGTGTGCGAGCCCGGAATAAAATCCATCGCGCCGTTGGCCTCGTTGCTCGGCGTAAATGCCACCCACGCGGTGACGACATCCGGCTTGTTGAGCCCCCAATAGGTCGAGTCCTGGTGCCACGACACGAATGACGGGTTGTTGGCTTCCTTGATGAAGAAATTGGTGGTCCAGCACAGCAGGTTTTCGCCGTACAAATCTTCCACCGCGTCGATGATTTTTTTGTTGCGCACGAGGTCGCCCAGCCAGGAAAACAGGAGGTGCGATTTGTGGCGCAGATCTCCGCGCAGGGGGCCGCCATGCGCCTGCTCGAACGATTCCAGCCGGCGGCGGATTTCCAGCGCCTCGGCTTGCGGCATGACGCGGATCGGGAATACGCAGCCGTCGTTCCAGTATTGGTCGATTTGTTGCCTGGTCAGCAGCTTGGGCATATTCAACTCCTTGGTCGGAGACTCGCCGCGCGGGCGGGTCGACGTACTTTACATCACCCCGGCGATCACGCGCATTACGTCGGGATGCGCGTGAACCTCGGCGGGCTTGCCGGAAAAAATGATTTCACCGCGCTCGAGCACGTACAGCCGGTCGGCGTATTCGGGAATATGGTAGATGTTGGATTCGGCAATCAGGATGCTGTGGCCAAGCGCGCGTATCGATGAAATGCCCTCGCTGATCGCGGGAATTATCGTGGGCGACAGGCCCTCGAACGGTTCGTCCAGCAGCAGCGTCTGCGCATCGAGCGCAAGCGCGCGCGCGATCGAGACCATTTTGCGCTCGCCGCCCGAGAGCTGGTTGCCGCCGCGCGCCGCATAGTTTCGCAGGCGCGGAAAAACCTGATAGGCAAGCGCGATGCGTTCGGACGCGGCGCGTCCCTGCGGCCGCGTCCATGTCGGCAACTCGATGTTCTCGGCCACCGTCAGGTCGCCAAACACTTCGCTTTCCTCGGGCGCGTAACCGATGCCGAGTTGCGCGATGCGGTAGGTCGGCAGCCCGCGCAGCGGCGCGCCCCCGTAATTGATCGCACCTGACACCGCGTCCAGGTAACCCATGATGCTGCGGAACAAAGTGGTCTTGCCGGCGCCGTTGCGGCCGACGAGCCCCACCAGCTCGCCCGCGCGGATTTCGAGCGACACGCCGCGCAGGATGCGGCTGTGCTGGATATCGACGACCAGATTGTCGACGGCGAGCATTACTTGCGGGTCCGCTTGCCGACGATCGCCGCGACGATTTCGTCGTCGGCGAAAAACTGCTGCGGCGGCAGGTCGGCGAGCACCTTGCCTTCCTGCAGCGCGATGATGCGGCTCGAGTATTCGGCGACCAGATCCATGTCGTGCTCGACCAGGATGATCGCGCGCACCCCGATGCGCCTGGCGGCTGCGACCAGCACTTTCATTATGCCGTGCTTGTCGCCGGTGCTCACGCCGCTGGTGGGCTCGTCGAGCAGGATCACCTCCGGCCGCAATGCGAACGCGCTCGCCACGTCGAGCAGTTTTTTCTCGCCCTGCGACAACAGGCGCGCCTCGCTGTCGATGCGGCCTTCGAGGCCGAAAATCGATGCCACGTCGTAGACCTGGGTCTGGATGCCGGGGTCGCTCATCACCGTGTCAAAAAAGCGCCGGCTGCGGCGGGTGATCGATACCACGGCGGTAGCGATGGTTTCGCGCACGGTCAGGGCGGGAAATATATGCACCAGCTGAAACGCGCGCGCCATGCCGAGCTTGGCGAGCCGCACCGGACCGATGCCCGCCACGTCTTCGCCTTTGAAGCGCACCTGCCCGGAGGTCGGACTGAGCAGTCCGGTGAGCACGTTGACCAGCGTGGTCTTGCCGGCGCCGTTGGGGCCGACTATCGACACCAGTTCGCCATCGTTGACCGTGAACGATACGCCGCTCAGCGCGACGAATTCGCCGTATGCCTTGGTGACGTTCAGCGTTTCGATCAGCGCCGTCACGGACGCTCCCGGCGCGGTTTGAGGCGCCCGACGGCGTCGGCGGCCAGGCCCATCAATCCGCGCGGAAACAGGATCACGATGAGTGCGAGTATCGCGCCGAGAAAGAAGCGCCAGTACTGGGTGGCCGACATCAACTGGTCCTGCAGCAGGATGAAACTGAAGGCCCCGAGGATGGGTCCGAAAAAGTTCGCGAAACCGCCCAGCACCATCATGAATATCAGGTTGCCGGAGTGCGTCCAATAGGCAAGCTCGGGATCGGCGAGGCCGGTGGGGATGGCGATGATGACGCCGCCGATCGAGCAATATACCGCGGAGATCACGAACGCGTACAGGCGGAAGCGGTGCACGCGCACGCCGAGATACTCCGCCTTGCGCGGATTTTCGCGCAGCGCGCGCAAGTGCAGTCCGAACGACGAATGCACCAGACGCCACATGACAAACCCGAGCGCCACCAGCAGGCCCAGGCAGACGTAGTAGAACGGCCCGCTGAGAAACGCGGTTTTGTCGAGCGTGTTGAAGTCCTGCCCGAACAGGGTCGGGCGCAGCACGCGCATGCCGCCGTCGCCGCCGGTCAGGTTGTAGAATTTGAACAGGAACGAATGAAAGAGCATGCCAAAAGCGAGTGTGAGCATGCCGAAGAAAATCTTCACGTAGCGCACACTCAACAGGCCTACCGGTATAGCCACGAGCAGCGCGGTAAAGGCGGCGGCCACGATTGCGAGCTCGAAGCTCCTGATGCCGAGCTTGCTGCTGAGAACTGCCGCGGTATACGCGCCGATGCCGACGAACATTGCATGGCCAAACGACAGCAGGCCGGCATATCCAAACAACAGGTTGAGCCCGAGCAGGGATATGGCGTAGGCGAAAAACGGTATGCACAGCGTGATGTAATACGGGCTTGCGACATGCGGGATCGCGCCGAGCAGAATGATCACGACTGCGAGTATCAGGACGCGCCTCATTCGCTGGATTTTCCGAAGAGCCCCGCCGGGCGCAGGATCAACACCAGTATGACCACCAGGTAAATCGACAGCATCTCGAGTTCCGCGTAAATGGCTATCGCGGCGGCGCGCATGAGCCCCACGACCAGCGCGCCGGCAATCGCGCCGCGCATGCTGCCCAGACCCCCGATTACCACCACCGCAAATGCTTCGACCACGAGTTCAACCGCCATGTCGAGTGACGCCGCGGCCGTCGGCACCACCAACGCGCCGCCTAGCGTGCCGAGCATGGTGCCGAGCGTGAATACGACGGCGTAAATCCAGCGCACATTGACGCCGAGCGCTTCGCTCATGTTGCGGTTCTCGGCGGTGGCGCGCAGTATCCGCCCGAAACGCGTGCGCTGCAGAAATGCGCCGAGCATGAGCGCGATCAGGATGCTGGCGACGATCACGAGCACGTTATAGGTCGGCAGCGAAACCGCGCCCACCGCGATCTTGCCGTAAGTCATGGACAGATTGCCGAGTTGCTGCGGATTGGCGCCCCAGATGAAACGCAGCGTGTCCTGGAACATCAGGACCAGCGCGAACGTCAGCAACAGCTGAAAACTCTCATCGCGCCTGTAAACAGTGCGCAGCAGCGCTTCGATCGGCGGACCCACCACGGCCATTGCCATGCCCGACAACAGCAGTACCGGCAGAAACAACGCGGGCGGCAATCCCATGTGCAGCGCCCAGCCGACGCTGCTGACGCCGAAATAGGCGCCAAGCGCATAAAACGAGCCGCACGCGAGATTGACGATTTTCTGCACGCCGAAGACCAGTTGCAGCCCGGCGGCGACCAGGAACAGCACCGACGCGTGAAATATGCCTCCGAGCAGAATATCGACGAACGCGGCCACGTGGGCTCCAGATGCGGTTTAAACGGCGCACGGCAGACGCACGCGCGCCATGCCGGCATGGCGGGACCGGCGCTGCGAGCGGGCGTCGCGCATCGCGCCACGCCCGCCTGGCGGTCAGGTTTTCATTTCACAGCTTGATCTGCGCCGTTTCGATCCATTTCCAGAAATCCGCGCCCGCCGGCTTTTGCAATTGTTCCGAGTACATCGAGTCGACCACGCCCAGCGTCGGAAAATCAAAATTGTTTTTGTGCGTGGTGAGCCCCTGGTAGAAAGTCTGCTCGGCAATATGATCCTTGCGCATGTGGCCTTTGCCGCCGAGCGAATCGACGCGCACGTCTTCGATGGCATTGATGGTGTCGTCGAGCGTGGGCCATGCCCCGCTTTTCGCTTTGACCGCGCGTTCGACGCCGGCTTTGTAGATTTGCATCGCGAAATAGGCGCGGTCCGCTTCCCAATGCGGATAGTCTTTGTACTTGTCGTAGTAATGCGCGACGAACTCCTTTTGCAGCGCGGTCGCGGTCGGCAGGTTGAAATACAGGGTGTTGTGGCCGAAGATCATGCCTTCGGGCGTGAACTCCTTCTTCAGCGCGGTGTGCTGAAAGCCCGCCGCCGGGAAGACGAACTTGGTGCCGTCCATCAGGCCCGCGGCGTGCGCGGTTTTCATGAATATCGGCAGATCCGCGAACAGCAGAGACGAGAAGATCAAATCCGGTTTGGCCGCCTTCAGCGTCGCCACGTGCGAATTCAGGTCGAGCGTGCCGACTTTCGGCC
>JAYWDM010000652.1:0-3052 GCA_043779885.1 Betaproteobacteria bacterium
AAGATCTCGGCGTCAACGGCCAGACCGGTATCCTCAAGTCGAAACAAACGCGCCGCGCGTTCCTGCAAGATCCCGCGC
The DNA here is from genome assembly GCA_043779885.1 of Betaproteobacteria bacterium. Lineage (GTDB taxonomy): Bacteria > Pseudomonadota > Gammaproteobacteria > Burkholderiales > SG8-41 > PALSA-1004. Next base: position 79 of record JAYWDM010000652.1, read on the forward strand.
CTAGGATCCGCTTCGTCTACAGCCCACGACACTGGCCGTGGCTCAACCAAGTCGAGATCGGATTCTCCATGCTCGCGCGACAACTGCTCAAGCGCGCGAGCTTTACCACGCTCGAGGATCTCCAAACTCGCGTGCTCGATTTCATTCACTACTTCAACCACGTCCTCAGCAAGCCTTTCCGCTGGACCTATACCGGCAGACCTCTCCAGGCGTGACCTGCGGATCGACACTTCCGCCGCGGACATCTAGCGGAAGCCGCCAAGCGCTTACTGCAGACCGCGGCGGTGATTGGCAAAGAGTTCAGTGGTCCACTGCTCGAAGCGGTGACCGAGCTGCCCGCGAGCGAACAAGTCGGCGCGCTGGAGCGTCTGAAGGACGGCGACTTCGTCTACGAACGCGCGCTCCTATCAGTCGCAATTACAGAGTCGCCGCGCGGTCGTTCTTGCTGCCGTAGCACGGGCGCTCGAAGCGCAGGCCGGAGACAAGCTCAATGATCAAGCGGCGCCGCTGGCCCGTCACTGCGAGGAGGCGGGTGAAACCCTCAACGCGGCGCGCTGGCATCAACGCGCCGCTGAATGGGCGGGGCTGAACGACATTAACGCGGCATTGCATCACAGGCTCCGCGTTCGCGAACTCGTGAAACAGTGCGGCGACGGCGCAGAAGCGACCGGACTTTTGGCCGTTGCCTGTAGCGGAGCTCTGATGCTGTCGTGGCGCGTTGGCGCATCGGCGACGTCGGCGGCGGAAATCTTCGAGGACGGCTGTGGGGCTGCGGAGCGAACCAATAATCTGGCCGTGCTGGCGATCCTGAACGCCTTGTATGGCGGAGTGCGTGCTCTCAATCAGGCGCTTGCTCTCGAAGAAGTGCGCTATCCGACGGAAGCGGTCCCCTTCGCAGATTGTACTGGCGATGTGGCATTACGCGCCGGAGTACGCGGAGTCCGGGTCTATGGACCCTGATACTGCGGACAGCTTGCCTCAGCGGAGCGGGTCGCCGACGAGATCATCGCGTTAGCCATGCACGATCCTCTCGTCGGCGCTCAGGTCATCGGGTACAGTGTGTTGTTGGGGGCACGCGGTATTCGGCTTCTTGCAATCGGTAGCCTGCGCGATCCGGTGACTGCTTTGCGTGAATTCCCGCGAGTGCAACAGGCAGCCATAGCGGCCGGTTACCCGGAACAGGCAATGTGGGCGATGTTTTACGAAATGGAGCTGAGATACGCACTCGGCAATACCGACGGCATCCATACGCTGGCGCAATCGGCAAACCGCCTCGCAGAAAATCTCGGCGGATATAACGAAATCGGCGCGGCGATTTGCCGGTGTGACTTACTTGATTGCGGTAACGATTGGCATGCGGTGGTGACGGTGGCCACCGATAGAGTGAGCCAAGTCCGGGCGCGAGGTGCCGCACGCTTGTTTGAGTCGAGATTGCTCGCGCTCATTGGCGCCGCGCCGATCGAACTGGGCAACGTGGAAGCGGGGCGTGCGGCGGCGCACGAGGGCGTCGCTTTCGTGCGCGCATCGAATGCCAGGTGGAGTCCGCGCAGCTTTGCGGTGCTTGCGCAGGCTCAACTGGCCTTAACAGAAACCGTCGCCGACATTGCAAGCACACTCGATGAGTACGAGGCGCTGTTCACGCGCACCGGATTTCATGTCTACGAAGGCGAACTGCACGAACTACGCGCGCGCCTTGCCGAGCGCGAAGGTCAGCAGGCCGAACGCGTCGCCGTCCTGAACCGTGCCTTCGAGTGCTACACCCGCGTCGGCATGGCCGCCCAGGCCGCGCGTGTGGCGGACGCGCTCGGTGACACTGCATGAACATGCTGGACATCATCCGCGACGTGCGCCGCCACCTGCAGGAGAACGGCCGGGTGTCGTTGCGCGTGTTACGGCGTCAATACGATCTCGACGACGACATGCTGGACGAGTTGACCGAAGAACTTGTCGATGTGCAACAGGTCGCGCGGCGTGAGCAGAACATTCTGGTGTGGACCGGCGAGACAGCTGCGGCCGTCGCAGGTCCGGCGGTGGCCTCATCGCCACCTGCCCGTATTCCTCTTACCTACACGCCCAAGCACCTCGCCGACAAGATCCTGCAATCCAAATCCGCGCTCGAAGGCGAGCGCAAGCAAGTCACGGTCTTGTTCGCCGACGTGAAAGGCTCGATGGAACTGGCCGAGCGACTCGATCCTGAGCAATGGCATCACATCCTCGATCGCTTCTTTCAGATCTTGAGCGACGGCGTCCACCGATTCGAGGGCACGGTCAATCAATACACCGGCGACGGCATCATGGCGCTGTTCGGTGCGCCCATCGCCCACGAAGACCATGCCCAGCGCGCGTGCTACGCGGCACTGCATCTGCGCGAAACCCTGCGCGACTTCGCCGACGAGCTGCGCCGTTCCCAGGGCGTGAACCTGGCCGTGCGCATCGGCATGAACTCGGGCGAAGTGGTCGTCGGCCGCATTGGCGACGATTTGCGCATGGACTACACCGCCCAGGGCCAGACCGTCGGCCTTGCACAACGCATGGAGCAGGTCGCCGCGTCGGACTGTGCCTACCTGTCTGCGAATACTGCGCACCTGGTCGAGGGCTATTTCGAGCTGCGTGATCTCGGCGAATTCAACATCAAGGGCGCGAGCGCGCCGCAGCGCGTATACGAGCTGCAGCGCATCGGCGCCTTGCGCACGCGGCTCGATGCCTCGCGTGCGCGCGGCTTCTCGAAGTTTGTCGGCCGTGCCGACGAGATGGCGACCCTGGAGGCCGCGCTCGAACGCAGCCTGCATAGCCATGGCCAGACGGTCGGCGTGGTCGCCGAAGCCGGCACGGGCAAGAGCCGCTTGTGTGCCGAGTTCGTCGAACGCTGCCGCGCGCGCGGCTTCACCGTGCTCGAAGCGAGCGCTTTCTCCCACGGGCGCAACGTGCCGCTGCTGCCGATGCTGGCGGTATTCCGCGCCTTCTTCGGCGTGCA
>JAYWDM010000653.1:0-3048 GCA_043779885.1 Betaproteobacteria bacterium
GGCGCAGACGCAGAGTATTCTCGGCCAATTGCAACTCGTGCTGCAGAGTCTCGACTCGAATCTGCGCTCCCTGATCAAGCTCACCGTCTACGTGCGCGACATGGCAGACTGGCCGTTCATCCGGCAGATGATGCTGGCGTCTCTCGCGGATGATCCACCCGCGATCACGGTGGTGGCAGTGCATGATTTGCCGCTCAGGGATGCGCGGCTGCAGATGGAAGCGGTGGCGGTGTAAGAGCAGGCGCGCGATGAACCCTACGGGAGGCAAGGCCATGCAAAAACGCAGAGTAGTACTGCCTGATATCGAGCAGTTTTACCGCGCCACGCTGCACAAGGATATTCCCGAGTACCAGCCCATCCGCATTGCGCACGCGATCGTGACGCAGGGCGGGAAAACATTGCGCATGTCGGGCTATCCTGCAATCGGCCCCGACGGTATCATAGGCAGGGGCGATATGCGGGTGCAGACGCTGACGGCGCTGGAATATGTCAGACGTACGATCGATGCGGGCGGCGGCACGTGGAACGACATCGTGCACATGACGTTCTACTTCACCGATCGTGAAAAATGGCATCGCGAGGCGATTCCGGCGCGCGTGGAGTTTTTCGGGCAGCACTCGCGAAATGGAGAACTACCGTGCATCACATCGATCGGGGTTGCGTCGCTCATGCATCCCGACATGCTGATCGAGATCGAGGCCACGGCGGTCTGGGAATGACGCGGCAACGCAACGGGAGAATACGATGACCGGGCTGGCGCGCAGGGCTGGTGGCATGCTGCTCGCCGCGTTGATGTCATTCGCGGCGGGCAGCGCGGTGGTGATGGCGCAGCAGAAAGGCGCGGCCGATCCCGCGCGCGACTACCCCAACAAGCCGGTTCGCTGGATCATCGACTTTGGCGCCGGCGGGCTTTCCGACACGCTCGCGCGCATCGTGGCGCAAAAGCTCACCGAAGCGTGGCACCAGCCGGTCATCAACGATGCGCGTCCCGGCGTGAACGGCACGATCGCGAACGACCTCGGCTCGAAAGCCCCGCCGGACGGCTATACGCTCGTTTTCGTTTCGACCCCGTTCTCGATCAATGTCAGCGTCTATAACAAGCTCCCGTACGATACGCGCAGGGATTTTGCACCGGTCTCGCTGATCGCGATGTATCCGAATATCCTGGTGGTCAGCCCCAATCTGCCCGTGAAGAACGTTGCCGAACTGGTTGCCTATGCGAAGAGCAAACCGGGCGGTCCGACGTGGGCGACGGTTGGCGCGGGAAGCTCCCCGTACCTCGCGATGGAACTCTTTCGCCAGCAATCGGGATTTAACGGCGCTCATGTGCCCTATAACGCGAGTCCGGTGGCGCTGACCGACGTGGCGGGCGGCCGCATCGATTTCATGTTCGTCAACATGCCCACGGCAATGACGTTCATCCGCGGCAACCGCGTTCGCGCCGTCGGCATTGCGTCTCCTGCGCGCAGCACGCTGATGCCCGATTTGCCGACTGTTGCGGAATCGGGAGTGCCCGGTTTCGAATCGGTGGGCTATGCGGGCGCGGCGGTGCCGGCGAAGGTGCCGCGGCCGCTCATCAACAAGATCAACGCCGAAATGGTGCGCGCGCTCAAAATGCGCGACGTGCAGGAGCGCATCGAGAACCTCGGCGGCGAGCCGCGCTGGAGTACGCCGGACGAATTCCAGCGCTTTCTCGAAGCGGAGATCGCGCGCTGGGCGCCGGTCGCGCGCGCCACCGGCGTGAAGCTGGAGCGCTAGCGTGGCAGCCAGGCTCATGGCGGTCAGTCCGTTGCATATTCCGGGCACCGACATTCATTTCGCCCCGGCCATGCAGGCCGGCAACTGGGTTTTTCTGTCGGGAGTCGAGGCGGTCGATTATGCGGTTGGCGTCCACTCCGCCGTCGCGGGCAATCCGGCGCTGCCTTATCACGGCTTGCCCAGGCATCGGCGCGAGGGGGACTTCATTTGTGCGCGGTTCAGGGAACTTCTCGGCCGCGCCGGCACGGGCTTCGCCAATACCGTGCGGCTCGACCAGTATTACCCAACCTGGAAGGCGGTCGACCCGTACCATCTCGCGCGCCGCGCCGCGTTCGGCGACTATATTCCGCCGAGCACCTCGGTCATCATGGAGGAACTGCTCACCGCGGGCGCGAGCATCAACGCGTCGCTGCTGGCGGTAGTGCCCGGCGGTGGTCGCGAACCGAAGCGCGTGGCCGCGCCCCAGGTCACCGCGCCGGTGTGGTCGGGTTTCGTGCCGGCCGTGAAGTCGGGGGATTTGGTGTTCATCGCGGGACAGATGGCGCGCGGCGCCGACGGCAATCCTGATCCGCGCGCGCACGTCGCTTCGCACAGTCTCTGGGGCGGCTACGAAATCCGCCGCCAGACCGAGTACCTGATACGCGAGAAGTTCGTGCCCGCGCTGCAGGCGGCGGGTTCTTCGCTCGCCAACGCGGTCAAGGCGCAGGTGTACCTGCGGGACATCGACGACCTGCCGCATTTCCTCGACGTGTGGAACGCTCACTTCGGCGCGCGCCAGTGCGCGCTGACGATCGTGCCCGCGAAAGGCTTCGGGCTCGTGCCCGGAGCAATCGAAATCAATCTGGTCGCGCTTACCGATGCGGGTAAAACGAAGAAAGAGGTCATCGACGGCTGCATAGCCACGGAAATGACGTTCGGCGCGGCGGCGGTACGCGCGGGCGACCTGCTGCTGTGTTCGGGCATGCTGGCGGTCGACAGCGCGGGCCCGATCGACGCGATACGTGCGGGGCTGGGGTTGCCGTACTTCGGTGTGGCGGCCCGTGCGCAGATGCAATACATCGTGGATGCGATCAAGGCGGTATGCGCGGCGGCCGGCACCCGCATAGAAAACGTGGTGCGCATTCATCAGTTTCATACCGATCTCGCCGAGTTTTATCCCATGCACCGGCCGTGGCAGGAAGCGCTCGCCGGCGCGCCCGTACCCTGCACCGCGGTACGCGTTCCCGCGGCGCTGCCGGTTCCCGCGTGCAGTGTGATCGTCGACCCGTGGGTCTATGCGCCGTGACCGGT
>JAYWDM010000654.1:0-3047 GCA_043779885.1 Betaproteobacteria bacterium
GCCTGCAAGGCCTCAAACAGTGCGATTTCGGCGGGGTCCTGCAGCGCCGACAGGTCGGCATTGCCGAGCAGTGTCTCGCCTTTGCTTGCCGCCTGCCGCAGTATATTGCCGATCCGCTTGTTGGCGGCGGCAAGACTCGCTGCCTCTGGCAGCGCGGCAAACGCGCGAACGGCTTCCAGTTGTCTGGGAAGCGGACTGATTTCAACCGGGCGCTTGCTCAGAACGGCCTCGACCTCGTTCGCCGTGTAGCCGCTCTCCAGAAAGTAGCTGCGCATGCGTTCGCTGAAAAAAAACCGCAGCTCGGTCTGCGCCTTGTTGGCGTAGGGTTCAAAAGCCATGTCGACGAGGCTCAATAGCGACAACGAAAGCTGGTTCTCGACGAGAATTCTGATGACGCCGAGCGCCGCGCGACGCAGTCCGAACGGGTCCTTGTCCCCGGTGGGCAGCTGCCCGATGCTGAACATGCCGGCGAGGGTGTCGAGCTTGTCGGCCAGGGCGACCGCGCATGCGACCGGTTCCGTGGGGAGTTTGTCGCCGGCGTAGCGAGGCCGATAGTGGGCTTCGATCGCGTCGGCGACGGCAGGTGACTCCCCGTCGTGAAGCGCGTAATAGCGGCCCATGACGCCCTGCAGTTCGGGAAATTCGCCGACCATGCCGGTGGACAGGTCCGCTTTGGCCAGCCACGCGGCGCGTTCGGCCAGCACGCTGTCCGTGCCGAGGGCGCGCGCGATACCGCCAGCCAGCAGCTGGACGCGCTCGGTGCGTTCAAGCTGGCTGCCGAGCTTGTTGTGGTAGGTCACGCGGGCGAGCTGGGGAACGCGGTTTTCGAGCCGGGTTTTCTGGTCGGTGTCGAAGAAAAAACGCGCATCCGCGAGGCGCGGGCGCACCACGCGCTGGTTGCCCTCGACGATGTTTTTCGGATCGGCAAGCCGCATGTTGCTCACGATCAGGAACCTGTTGACGAGTTCGCCGGCGGCATCGAACAGCGGGAAATATTTCTGGTTCTTCCGCATGGTGAGGACCAGGCATTCCGGCGGTATCGCGAGGAACGCGGGCTCGAACTCGCCGGCATAGACGGTCGGATACTCGACGAGCGCGGTCACCTCTTCGAGCAGCGCCGCATAGTCTGCGTCCGCGCCCAGCGTGGCGTTCAGCCCGGCGGCCTTGTCGGCAAGCTGGCGCGCGATGCTGGCGCGGCGCTCGGCGAACGACGCGATGACGTTACCGTGTGCCGCGAGCGCCTCCTCGTAAGCGTCAGCGGTCGCGATGGAAATGTCCTTGACGCCCTGAAAGCGATGGCCGTGGGTGATGCGACCCGCATCCAGTCCGAGTACGCGCACCGGCACTATCGCCGGGCCATGCAGCGCGACGAGTCCATGCGCGGGCCGCACGAAGTGCACGGTTGTAACGCCGTCGTCGAGCTGATAGCCCATCGTTTTCGGGATCGGCAGACTGGCCAGGGCGTCATCGAGCGCAAGTTGCAAGCCGGCGGCCAGCGTGACCCCGGCGATGGTCTGGTTGAGAAAAACGTATTCGGCGTTGCCCTCGGTCCTGCGCTCGATCTCACTCGTTGCGGCGTTTTCTTTCTCCAGGCGCTTCAGGAGTGCCGCAGCCGGGCTGCCGTCCGCACCGAACGCGACTTTCGACGGCATGAGTTTTTTCGACCCGGCGCGCTCCGCCGCCTTCGGCAAGACGTCCGGAATCAGCACCGCGAGTCTGCGTGGCGTGGCGAAGATACGCACGGCATGGGCGTCGGCGGCGGTGAGCTGCGCCTTGACGAGGCCGGCCAGTATGCCGCAGCCGAAAGCTTCGCCGAGGCGCTTAAGCGCCTGCGGCGGGAGTTCCTCGGTGAACAGCTCAACGAGCAGGTTGTCGCTCATGCGGCTTCCCGCTCGCGCATGGCGGCTTGCAAACTTGCCAGGTCCATGCCCAGGCGCGCAAGCTGATCCGGCGGACACAGCGGGAAATTCTCGCGCAGGCGGGAGTCGAAGTAAGCCTGCGATACGCTGCGGGCAAGATTGCGAATGCGGCCGATATAGGCGGCGCGTTCGGTAACCGAGATCGCGCCGCGCGCGTCGAGCAGATTGAAGCTGTGCGCGGCCTTGAGCACCATTTCATAGGCCGGCAGCGCCAGCCGCGCGCCGATCAGGCGCTGCGCCTCGCTCTCGTAGTGGCCAAAGTGCTCGAACAGCATCTCGGCGTTCGACTGCTCGAAGTTGTAGGCCGATTGCTCGACTTCGTTCTGGTGAAAAACGTCGCGGTAGGTCACGCCCGGCGTCCACGTAAGGTCGAATACGTTTTCCACGTCCTGCAGGTACATGGCGAGACGCTCGATGCCGTAGGTGATCTCACCGGTGATCGGTTTGCAATCGATCCCGCCGACCTGCTGAAAGTACGTGAACTGCGTGACTTCCATGCCGTTCAGCCACACCTCCCATCCCAGGCCCCAGGCGCCGAGCGTAGGGTTTTCCCAGTCATCCTCGACGAAGCGGACGTCGTGCGCCGCGGGATCGATGCCGATCGCTTCAAGCGAGCCAATGTAGAGATCGAGGATGTTGAGCGGGGACGGCTTGAGCACGACCTGGAATTGATAGTAGTGCTGCAACCGGTTCGGGTTCTCGCCGTAACGACCGTCTTTGGGGCGGCGCGAAGGTTGCACGTACGCCGCGCGCCACGGCTCGGGTCCGAGCGCGCGCAGAAAGGTGGCCGTATGCGACGTGCCGGCGCCGACCTCCATATCGTACGGCTGCAGCAGTGCGCAACCCTGCTTATCCCAGTAGTGCTGAAGCCGCAGTATCAATTGCTGAAAGGTCAGCATCGGGTTTCCGTCGTGCGCCGGCGTGCCGGCTAGTCGCGAATTTTACTGGTTCCGCGCCGCGCCAGCCACCCTGCGCCGAGCGCCAGCATCAGGGCGAACGCCACGATGGGCACATCGCCCCAACGCACGTAAGGGGTTGCGCCCGCATAACCCCGCACCTCGCCGCTGACGACGGACGCGGCGAATTCGGGCGCCACTTTTTGCACTTTGCCCTGCTGATCGATGATGG
>JAYWDM010000655.1:0-21496 GCA_043779885.1 Betaproteobacteria bacterium
CCCGACAGCGTGTTCTATGCCGAACCGTACATCAAGTCCAAACAGTTGAAGTAGGCATGGCAAAATCCGCGACCACGCGCGCGTTTCATCTGCACGTTGAAAACAGCCGCCGGCGCCAGCCGCTGTTTCACCTCACGGCCCCGATCTACGCTGCCGCGGCCAAGCGCCATCGCCTGCTCGCGCGGCAGCTCAAGGTCACCATCGGCTGGGATGGCGACATCCTGGACGAAGCGCTGCAAACCGCCGACGTCATGATCAACTCGGCGCCCCCGCGCGAGCGCTTGCGCGAACGCGCGCCGCGCCTGCGCTGGATACAGACCACCGGCGCCGGCATCGACGGGTTAATGCCGCTCGACTGGCTGCCTGCCGACATCACGCTCACGAACAACAGCGGCGCGCACGGTGACAAAGCCGAAGACTACTGCGCAATGGCGCTGCTCATGCTGCAATCCCGCACGCCGGAGGTGCTGGCCAGCCAGCGTGCCCGGCAATGGCAGCCGGTTTTCACGGTGCCGATCGCCGGCAAAACCGCCGTCGTCGTCGGCTTCGGCGATCTCGGCAGTGCGGCGGGCCGCGCCGCGCACAAACTCGGCCTCAAGGTCATCGCCGTCACCCGCAGCGGCAAGGCCGGCCGGCCCGCGGACGCAGCCTGCAAGGTAACGCGCATCGACAGCGTTCTGCCCAAGGCGGATTTCCTGATCGTCGCCACGCCGCTGACGCCGGACACGCGGGGACTGTTGAACCGCGCGCGGCTCGATCTCATGAAACCGGCGGCGGGGCTCATCAATATCGGACGCTCACCCATCGTCGACTACGAAGCGTTGCGCGAAAAACTCGACCAGGGCGAACTCGCCGGCGCCGTGCTCGACGTGCACAGCCCCGAGCCCCTGCCATCCGACTCGCCGTTATGGACGACGCGCAATCTCATCATCACGCCGCACATCTCGTGCGACGATCCGCGCTACATGGATTTCCTGTGCGATACGTGGTTCGCTAATTTCGCGCGGTTCGTCCGGGGCAAGCCGCTCACGAACCAGGTGGACCGCAAGTTGGGCTATTAGAAAATGACATTTATGCCGCCGATAGACGCCGATGAACGCCGATAAAATCAAAATCCCACGACGGAAAAGTCAAGAATTCATGAACGGAATTTCCCATCGTGCTAGAACCCGGGCGCCTTTCAAGTTCGCATCGGCGTTCATCGGCGTCCATCGGCGGCTAATCCTGATTTTATGAGCGATTCGATATTTCACATGATTGCGCGCCGCCCGTGACCACGCCATCATCTGCCGCGAAAATCGCCGCGGCGCAAGCGCCGAAGCCCGGCAAGCTCAGCCTCGATCACGCCGCGCATTTCGTGCCCGACATCGCGCATGCGGCGCCCGCGCTGGAAAAGCTCGGCTTTACCCTTACGCCCTTCTCCGCGCAATCGCACCGCCTGGAGCCCGGCGGCCCACTCGTCCCCGCGGGCACCGGCAATCGCTGCCTCATGTTCAGGCGCGGCTACGTCGAATGCCTGACGCCGACCGGCGAATCGCAGGTTGCCGACCAACTGCGCGCCGCGATCAGGCGCTATACAGGCGTCCACCTGATCGCCTTCGGCACGTCCGCGCCCGCCGCCGATCATGCGCGGCTGGCGCACGAACATTTTGCGCCGCTCGAACCGGTTGCGTTGCAGCGCCAGCTGGACACACCCAATGGCGAACAGACTGCGCGTTTTACCGTAGTGCGCGTGCCACCGGGCACGATGACCGAGGGCCGCATACAGTATTGCCAGCATCACACGCCTGAATTCGTGTGGCAGCCGCAATGGCTCAAGCACGCCAACCGCGCAACCGCGCTGACCGCGGTCATACTCTGCGTGGAAGACCCCGCGGAAGCCGCCGCGCGTTACTCGCGCTACACGGGCCTGAAGGCGATCGGCGAGGCAGATCGCTGGCATCTGGATACCGCGCGCGGCCGCCTGCTGTTCAAATCGCCCGCCGTGATCAGGCGCGTGTTCAATGTGGAACCGGCGACGCTGCCGTGGATCGTGGGCTACGCGCTGGCGAGCAACAATATGGAAGCGACGCGCAAACACATTGCCGCCACGGACTTCGCGCACGGCGCGCTGGACGCCGAGCGATTTTACGTAGTCCCGCCCGCGAGCGTCGGCGGCATCATCGTGTTCGAACCCGCGAAAAGCGCCGGTCTTGAATTCGGTGTTCATGCGGCTTGAAAGTCAAAACAGTTTTTGGCCACCGATGAACGCCGATAAACGCCGATAAGATCAAAAGCAAAACTGCAAGGCAGTCGCCTGATAAAACAAAGAACAATATCGGCAAAAGCATCCGCCATGGTATTCATTTCGAATTTACATCGGCGTTCATCGGCGGCAAAATGCCTTTAAAGAATTTTTGCAAATGAAAGCTCCGGACACCATCCAATTCGACGAATCGTTCGACGTCATCGTCGCCGGCTTCGGGCTTGCCGGCGGCATCACCGCGTTGAACGCGGCGCAGGCAGGCGCGAAAACCCTGTTGATCGAAAAATCATCCGTTCCCGGGGGTTTGTCGATCTGCTCGTACGGTGCGGTACGCAGCGCGCGCGATCCGGACCAGGCATTTCTCTACCTGAAAGCGACCAACGACGGACGCACCCCGGACGACGTGCTGCGCGTGCTGGCAGCAGGCATGTGCGAACTCGAAAGTTATGTGCGCGAACTCGGCACGATCAATAGCGCGGTGATCGCAAACTCCGTGGAGGAAAACGCGCTGCGCGAAAAAAGCGGCGACCCCTACCGCCGCCAGATCAGGGCCAACTACCCGCTTCCCGGCACCGACACCTTCTATCACACGACGGTGATCGACATTCCCGGCTTCGACGCGCGCAACGCTTACCCCTGGGCCAATGGCGCGCCGGGCGGACCCAAGCTGTTCCGGATCGTGCACGATCACCTGTTGCAGCAGGGCGTCGAGATACGGCTGGCGACGCCGGCGCTGCACCTGATCGCCGACCCCGCCTCGCGCGAAGTGCGCGGCGTGCGCGTTTCGACCAACGGCATCGAGCGCAATATCGAAGCGCGCCGCGGCGTCGTGCTGGCGAGCGGCGGCTTCGAGGGCAATGCCGCCATGAAAGCGCAGTTTTTCGAAGGCCAGCCCGTGCTCAATGCCGCGGCGCGCATGAACAACGGTGATGGCATCCGCATGGCGCAGCATCTCGGTGCGGCACTGTGGCACATGTGGCACATCCATGGCGCGTATGGCTTCAGACACACGGATCCAAATTATCCGTACGGCATACGCGTCAAGCGCATGCCGGACTGGTTTCCCGGCGAGTCCGCCAGGGTCAATACGAGGATGGCATGGATACTTGTCGATCAGGCGGGCAAGCGCTTCATGTCCGAGTACCAGCCATACACGCAGGATACGGGCGTGCGGCAATTGCAGTATTTCGATGCCGTCACCCAGCGCTTCCCGCGCAATCCGTCTTTCCTGATCTGTGATGAAGCCGGCCGCAGGATGTATCCGCTCGGCAAGGCGACCTCCAACGACGAAGGCATCCGCTACGAGTGGAGCGACGACAACCTGAAGGAAGTCGAACTCGGCATCCTGAAGCGCGCCGATACGCTCGGCGAACTCGCGCGATTGCTCGGCATCGACCCGCAACAGTTCGAACAAAGCATCGCGCGCTGGAACGCGCTCTGCGCCGGTGGCAGCGATCAAGACTACCAGCGCCCGGCCGGCTCGATGACGCCGATCCAATCGCCGCCGTTTTACGGCGCGCCCGTGTGGGCAACGCTCTCCAACACGCAGGGCGGCCCCGTGCACGATGCGCAGCAGCGCATCATCGACGTCTATGGCAAGCCGATACCGCGCCTCTACTCCGCCGGCGAGCTCGGCAGCTCATTCGGGCATCTCTATTTGTCCGGCGGCAATATCGCCGAGTGCATGGTTACCGGCCGCATCGCCGGGCGCAATGCAGCGACGCTCTGACATTCAAATAAAATGCTATTTGCCGGGATCGTAAACGTACCCGTTAACCGCATCACATGCTCGATCTTCTCATCACGAATGCTCTCGTCTTTGACGGCTCCGGCGCGGAACCCGCCGTGCAGGATGTCGCGGTTCAACACGGGGAAATAGCAGCGATCGGCCCGCGTCTTTCCGCATCAGCCAAGCGGGTGGTCGATGCCGACGGCCTGGCGCTGATGCCCGGCGTTATCGACAGCCACACACATTTCGACGCCCAGATTACCTGGGACCCGTATATACGTCCCTCGCCGGCGCTGGGCGTGACGACGGCGGTCATCGGCAACTGCGGCTTCACAATCGCACCGTGCAAACCGGGCGACCGCGAAATCACGATGCGCAACCTCACGCAAGTGGAAGGCATGTCGCTGGACGTGCTGCGCCAGGGCATACAGTGGGGGTTTGAAACTTTTGCGCAGTACATGGAACAACTAAGCAGCCGGGGCAGCGTCATCAACATCGCGGCCTATATCGGGCACTCTTCGCTACGAACCTATGTGATGGGCGAAGAAGCGTCGACCCGCGCGGCGAACGACGGCGAAATTGCGCACATGCAGAAGATCGTGCGCGAAGCCATGCATGCCGGCGCAGTAGGATTCGCCAGCAGCACCAGCCCGGCCCACAATGGCGCAGGGGGGCTGCCGATGCCTTCACGTCTGGCGGAAGACCGCGAAATGGCGGCGCTCGTCAACGCCATGGGTGAATCCGGCCGCGGCGTCTACATGCTCACCAAGGGCGGTCATACGAGCGTGTCGTTTCTGGAATCGCTTGCGGCCAGCAGCGGCAGGCCCGTGATGATCGCGGCGCTCCTGCACAACAACACCAATCCGCAAGCCGTGTTTGACGATCTGGCCGCCATCGCCAATGCCAATACGCGGGGTCGCAGGCTGCTCGGTCAGGTCTCGTGCTGCCCGTTGACGATGGATTTTACGCTCGCGTCCCCCTATCCGCTCGAAGGCCTGCAAAGCTGGCAGCCGGCACTGGGTCGCGCCGGCGCTGCGCTCAAGAGCGTGCTTGCAAATACGGCGTTTCGCGATGCGCTGCGCGCCGAGCTGGCGTCGCGCGCAACCTTCCGCCTGTTCAACGGTGAATGGGACAATGTACAGGTGGTGGAAGTCGCGCGGCGGGAGCATGCCCCTTACGAGCAGAAAAGCGTGGCTGCAATTGCGCGGTTTGAGGCGCGCGATCCGCTGGACGTGATGCTGGATCTCGCCATCGCCGAGGACCTGCAAACCGTGTTCACCGCGCAACTCCTCAACACCGACGAAGAGGCCGTGGGCCGCATGCTCAATCACCCCTGCAGCATCGTGAGTTTGAGCGATGCCGGCGCGCACCTGACGTTCTTCAATGATGCAGGCTTTGGCCTGCACCTGCTGGGTCACTGGGCGCGTGATCTGGGCGCGATGAAAATGAGTGAAGCCGTGCGGCGACTCACGGCGCATCCTGCAGCAGTGTTCGGCATGCGGGACCGTGGCCTGATTCGTCGAGGCTTTGCTGCCGACCTTCTGCTATTTAACCCCGACACCGTGGGCCGCGGACCCAAGCGCCGCGTGTTTGATCTTCCCGGGGGATCGCCACGGCTGACCACGGATGCGGTCGGCGTGTATGGCGTGTGGGTCAACGGCGTCCAGGTGGCCGACCGCGAAGGTCTGTTGCACGAAGCGCCGCTTGCGGGGCAACTGCTCAGGGACTTTTCGGCATGATGTTCGATCGATACGCTTGCCGAACCTGGTCGGCACCAATAAGGAGAAACTGCAATGCCGTTCTGCGAAAAAGGCGAAGTCCGCATCCACTGCCAGGACGCCGGATCCGGCTTCCCGTTGTTGATCATCTCCGGTGGAGGGCTGAACCCGGCAATCTCTTATTTAGCCGGCAAAGCGCCGTTCAATCCGATGGAGGAGTTCAAGAGCGAGTACAGGCGAGTCGCCTGCGCTACGCGTCTTTTCAAACACGCTCATTAACCTTGCACGGGCATGCTACCTTGCGGGCTAGCGCATCCCGTGTATGAATAGACGTAATCTCGCCGAATGGCTGCGCCTCGCAGCGCCTGAAAACATGCCGCGGTCACAGCGCCGCCGCACATTGCTGCGCATGGCGTCGGCGCTCGCCGCATCGGCGCTGGTTGCGCCGCTCGCCTCATGCGTGACACGCGCGACGCCGCACTTCAGCACCGATCCGTTCACTCTGGGCGTCGCTTCCGGTTCACCGCGGCCGCACGGCGTGGTGCTGTGGACGCGGCTTTTACCATATCCGCTCTCCGGCAGCCAGTTGCCAGCGGAGAATATCGAGCTGAATTGGGAAGTCGCGCACGACGAAAATTTCCGCGCTATCGCGCAACGCGGCACGGCGCTGGCGACGCCCGAACTCGCGCACAGCGTGCGCGCCGAAGTAACCGGACTCGAACCGGCGCGCTGGTATTGGTACCGCTTCATGGCCGGCGACGCGGTCAGCGCAGTCGGCCGCACGCGCACCGCGCCCGCCGCCGGCGCCGACAACGCGCGGCTGCGCTTCGCGTTCGCCTCGTGCCAGCAATACGAGCAGGGCTATTACGCCGCGCATCGCCACCTGGCGCGCGAAGACCTCGACCTCGTGGTGTTTCTCGGGGACTATATTTACGAATCGTCATGGGGCCGCAACCATGTGCGCAAGCACAATGCCGGCGAACCCTACACGCTCGACGAGTACCGCGAGCGCTACGCGCTTTATAAATCCGACGCCGATCTGCAGGCGAGCCACGCCGCGGCGCCCTGGCTCGTCACGTGGGACGATCACGAAGTCGACAACGATTATGCGGACGACGAAAGCGAGGATATGGATCCCGACTTTCTCGCGCGCCGTGCTGCCGCCTATCAGGCCTATTACGAACACATGCCGCTGGCGCCGCGCGCGCTGCCGCGCGGGCCGGCAGCATTGCTGTACGACCGTTTTGCGTTCGGCGAACTCGCCACTTTCTTCGTGCTCGACGACCGCCAATACCGCTCGCACGAAGCGTGCCCGAAACCGGGCCGCGGCGGCAGCAACGTCGTTACCGATTGCGCCGGGCGGCTCGACGCCGGCCGCACCATGCTCGGCACGCAACAGGAAGCCTGGTTGAAGGACGGTCTCGCGCACACCCGCACAAAATGGAACGTGCTCGCCCAGCAAACGCTGATGGCGCAGAACGACCGCACGGCGGGCCCCGGCCAGAGCTTCTGGACCGACGGCTGGGACGGCTATCCGGTCGCGCGCGCGCGGCTGCTTGGCGATATCGCGCAATTGAAGCCGTCGAACCCGCTGGTGATCGGCGGCGACGTGCATTGCACATGGGTCGCCGAACTCAAAACGGATTTTGACGACGGCAAAGCGCCGGTCGTCGCCACTGAATTCTGCGGCACCTCGATTACGTCGCAGGGCCCCACCGTCAAGCAGATCGCGGCAACCCTCGCGGAAAACCCGCATATACGCTACGGCAGCGGGAAACGCGGCTACATGACGATGGAGTTGACGCCAGAGCGCTGCACGGCCGCGATGCGCGGACTCGCGAACGAGAAGCACGCGGACAGCGCGATCTCGACGCTCGCCACTTTCGTCGTCGAAAACGGCCGGCCGGGCGCGCAGCAATCGTGAACCGGGCCGACTATTCCGCCTTGATCCCGATCTTTCCGATCAAGCGCACGTACTTGTCGATATCGCTCCTGATCGTCGCGCCGAACTCACTCGGCGTGTCGCCGATCGCCTCGTAACCCAGTTCGCTGAAGCGCTGCTTCACGTCGGGCGCTTTCAGTGCATTGACGGTAGTCGCATTGAGTTTTGCCACGACGTCCTTAGGCACGCCGGCGGGCGCGACGAGGCCGAACCACGCGTCGACCGCGTAACCTTTGACCCCGCTCTCGGCGATCGTCGGCACCGCAGGCGCGGCAGCCGACCGCTTCGCACCCGCCACCGCGAGCAGCCGCAACTTGCCCGCATTCGCGTGCGGCGAAACCGCGGCGTAGTCAGCAAGCATCATGTCGATCTGCCCCGCGATCACGTCGGTGACGGCCGGCGCCGTGCCTTTATACGGTACATGCACGATATCCGTCCCGGTCATCGACTTGAATAATTCAGCGGCGAGATGCGATATGGCGCCCGTGCCGGAGCTGCCGTAGCTCAACAGGCCTTTCTTCGACTTGGCGACGGCGATCAGTTCCCTGAGGTTCTGCGCGGGAACGCGCGGATTGACGGCGAGCACGTACGGCACGATCGCCACATTCGTAATCGGTGTGAGTTCGTGCGGATCGTAACCGAGCTTCGGGTACATCCCCACCGCGACCGCCAGGTTGCTCATGCCGCCCATGATGATCGTGTAGCCGTCAGCCGGCGCCTTCGACCCGTACTCAACGCCTATCGTGCCGCCTGCGCCGCCGCGGTTTTCGATCACGGCGGGATGCCCCCACGCCTCGTTCCATTTCTGCCCGATGATGCGGGCGAGAATGTCGTTGGGGCCGCCGGGCGCGAACGGCACCACTATTCTGATCGGCTTGGTTGGAAAACTGGCGGCCGTTTGGGCGACGGCGCAACCGGTTGCACCCGCCATCGCGGCTGCCGCGCCTGTCATCAACACTGGGTTGCGCAGATTCATTTGCTTGCTCCCGAATTCACCGGATCCCGGCAATAAGCAATGCCTGTACCCGCATCGCCCGCCCCATAAGCATGGTACGCCGCGTCGCTGTCGCCACAATGCGGTGCGGCAGACCGCGCCGCCGCACCGCATTGAAGCTATTCGAGCTTGATACCCGCCGCCTTGATCACCCTGGTGTACTTATCGATCTCGGTCCTGATCAGTTTGGTGAATTCCGCCGGCGTGTTGGTTAACGGCTCGGCGCCGTTGCGCTCGAACTGTTCTTTCATTTCGGGCGATTGCGCGATCGCGGTGAGTTCGCTTTGCAGCCGCCTGAGTATGGGTGCAGGCGTGCCCTTGGGGGCAAAGAATCCCAGCCACAACGATGCATCAAAGCCGGGATAACCGGATTCCGCCACCGTCGGCACGTCAGGCAGCGACGGCGAACGCTTGGGCGTGCCTACCGCCAGCGGGCGCAGCCGGCCGGCTTTCGCCTGCGTCAGCACCGCAGGCATGCTGCCGAACAGCGCCTGCACCTGGCCGCCGAGCGTCGCGGTATTGGCCGGACCGTTGCCGTTATACGGCACGTGCACGAGGTCGATACCCGCTGCCGACTTGAGCATTTCCATCGCGAGTTGGGTCGTGCTGCCGGTGCCCGCCGAAGCGTAGTTGAGTTTGCCCGGCTGCGACTTGGCGAGCGCGATGAATTCCTTGAGCGAATTCGCCTTGACTCCCGGATTGACCACCAGAAGGTACGGCGTGGTCGCCACCAGCGTGAGCGGCTCGAAATCCCTGATTGGATCGTACTTGAGCTTGCTGTAGACACCCACCGCGATGACATGCGTGCTGGTTGTCCCCATGGTCAGCGTATAGCCGTCTGGACTGGAACGCGCCGCAATCTCGGTGCCGATGGTGCCGCCGGCGCCGCCGCGATTGTCGATCACCACCTGCTGACCGAGGCGCTCGCCGAGTTTCTGGCCGACGATGCGCGCAATGATGTCGGTCGATCCGCCCGGCGGAAACGCGACGATCAGCCGGACCGGCTTGCCCGGATAGGCCTGCGCGCCGGCTGTCGCGCAATGCATCAGCAGCATCGCAACTGCCGCCGCACGGCAGCACGTGTTCAGCATATTCATCATTTCTGTCTCCTTGCTACAAATGGCCCGTCCACATTGGCGGGCCTATTTTTGGTCTTTACCAAAATCATTACGCACGAAAGGTAAGCGCAAATTCGCGCCCTCATCCCCGCCTTCTCCCCAGGGGAGCAGGGGTTTTCTTCCTTCGCCTGCGCGGCGCGCGATCACTCGCGCGTCAGCGCGCCGTCCTGGATGAGCATTTGCAACCGATCGGCTTCCTTTTTGATGAAGGCGCCAAACTGCTCGGGCGTGCCGCCCTGCACTTCGAGGCCGAGTTCGTCCAGACGCCGCCTGACATCGGGCAGCAGCAAAATGCGGTTGGACTCGGCGTTCAGCTTGTCGATGATCGCGCGCGGCGTCTTCGCCGGCGCCGCGATGCCGAACCAGACGATGGCTTCGGCGTCCTTGATGCCGGCCTCCGCGAGCGTCGGCACATCGGGCAGCAGCGCCTGCCGTTTCGGACTGGCCAGCGCTACCACGCGCACGCGGCCCGCCTTGATCTGCGCCTCCGCCGACACGGTGGTGGTGTGCATGAACTGGATCTGACCGCCTATGAGGTCGGTCAGCGCCGGCGCCGAGCCTTTATATGGAACGTGCGTGACTTTAACGCCGATCGCCGCCTGCAACACCGCGAGCCCGATGTGCAGGCTGCTGCCGGTGCCCGACGAACCCCAGTTGATCTTCCCGTGGTTAACCTTCAGGTACTCGAGCAACTCTTTCGGATTGCGCACGGGCAGCGCCGGATTCGCGAGTATCAACAAGGGCACGTAGCCGAAAAAAATCACCGGCGCGAAATCGTCCACCGTAAATGGCGAGTTTTTGCTGAGCAGCGGGCTGTTCACGTTGGGTCCCGGATTCGCCAATAGCAGCGTGTAGCCGTCGGGCGATGCCTTGGCTACGGTGTCGGCGCCGATCAGGCCGCCGGCGCCGGGGCGGTTGTCGATGATGAATTGCTGGCCCCAGGCTTCGCCAAGCTTGAGCGCGATCAACCGCGCGATGATGTCGTTCGATGCGCCGGGCGTGAACGGTACTACCCAGCGCACCGGCTTGTCCGGATAACCGGCGGCGGCGTTTTTCGCCGGCTGTGCGGACGCATGATTGATGAGCGCGCCGAACGCAACGCCAACAACGAGCAGCAATGTGCGCTTCATGCCATCCTCCGGCAACTATTTTCCTGACGCATCCAGCACCTCCGGATTGATGACGTTGACCGGCTTGCCGGACGCGTACGCGAGTATCTGATCGAATATATCCGCAAACTGGACTTCGAATTCATCGCGCCCGACGTAACCGATGTGCGGCGTGCACACCACGTTGTCCATGTTGAGCAGCGGATGCCGGGTATCCAGCAGCGGCTCATCCTCGTAAACATCGACCGCCGCCATGCCGGGACGCCCGGCGCGCAACGAGTCGACCAGCGCGCCGGGCGCAATCAATCCGGCGCGGCTGGTGTTGACGATCAATGCCGTCGGTTTCATGCGCGCGAGGTCCCCCGCGGTCACGATGCCGCGTGTCGCGTCGACCAGCCGCATGTGCAGGGACATCACGTCGCATTCCTCGAAGAACGCTTCCTTATTGGGCGCCGCACTGTAACCATCCGCCCGCGCCGTCGCCAGCGAAGCTTCGCGCGCCCACACCAGCACTTTCATGCCGAACGCCTTGCCGTAGCCTGCCACCACGCTGCCGATGCGGCCGTAGCCGTAAACGCCGAGCGTTTTGCCGCGCATGCCGTAACCGACGTCGACCTGCCACTTGCCTGCCTTCAACGCGGCCATTTGCTTTGGAATCTGGCGCAGCGAGGCAAGGACGAGCCCCCACGTGAGTTCGGCGGTCCCGTACGACGGCCGGCCCGGATGCTGGCTCGATGACAGGATGATGCCCTTGCGCGTGAGCGCGTCGAGATCGATGTGCGGGTAGACGCTGCGCTGGCTGACGAGTTTTAGCTTGTTCAGCCGCTCGATCAGCGGCGTGCGTATCGGCGTGCGCTCGCGGATCAGCACCAGCGCTTCGGTGTCCTGCAGCCGTTCGGCGAGCTGGTCGACATCCTTGGTGTGATCGTTCCAGATGGTGACGTTATGGCCGGCGAGCTTGCCAAAGCACGCCAGCGTGCGGATCGTGTCGTGGTAATCGTCGAGTATGGTGATGTTCATTGGCGTCATGTTTAAAAGATATTCAAAAATGTGAAGCGTGAATGAGTAAGAGGGAGGTATCGTTCACCCTTCACCCTTCACTGCTTCATTCCAGCCAGCCGCTGGCCTTGACCTGGGCAAGCACTTCGTCCACGATTTCCGGCGCGAGCCCTACATAGGTCGTCGGATCGAGCGCCGCGCGCAGTTCCTCCTCGCTCAGCGCATCGCGCACGCGCTTGTCCGCCATCAGCGCTTTGTCGAAACTGATGCCATGCTCCATGCCGTGCATCGAGATTTCATACACCAGCTCGTGCGCGGTCTGTTTCCCCACCTTGCCCGACAGCGCAAACATCACGCGCTCGGACAGCAGGAATCCGCCCAGCAGATCGAGGTTGCTGCGCATCTTGTCCACGTTGACGACGAGGCCCGCCAGCACGTACTGCATGGTGGCGAGCATGCCGCCGGCCATCAGGCACGCTTCCGGCAGCGCGCGCCATTCCGCACGCCATGCCGCGCCGTCGCGTTCGTGGTCGATGACCATCGATTCGAGCATCAGCGCCACGTTGTACTTGATCGCGCGCGACACGCCCATGACCGCCTCGCACGTGCTCGGGTTGCGCTTGTGCGGCATGGTCGACGAGCCGACCTTGCCCTCGCTGAAGGGCTCCAGCAGTTCGTCGATCTCGTTGTGCTCGAGCATATAAATCTGGTTCGCGATTTTGCCGAGCGTCGCGCCGAGCATGCCGAGCACGCAGACGTATTCCGCGAAGCGGTCGCGCGCGGGCTGCCAGTTGATGTCGGCCACGCCCAGGCCCAGCCGCTTCATCACTCCGCGCTCGAGTTCGCGCGCCTTCGGGCCGTACGAGGCCTGCGTGCCGACGGCGCCGACCATGCCGCCGACGAACACGCGCGGCTCGAGTTGGCGCAGGCGTTCGTAATGCCGCCCCATCTCGGAGAGCCAGACCGCGCATTTATGGCCGAACGTGATCGGCAGCGCCTGCACGCCGTGCGTGCGCCCCGCCATGGGTGTCGCGCGATAGGTTTCGGACAAACGATACAACTCGCGCCCGATGGCCTTGATGTCGCGCAGGTATGCCGCATGCCCGTCCTTCATCTGCAATACGGTGCCGGTATCGAGCACGTCCTGCGTCGTCGGGCCGAAGTGTATGAATTCGCCGTGTTCCGGCTTGCACAACGCCTGCACCGCTTTGAGCGCCGGCACCAGCGGATGCTTGATGCGGCGTATCTCGGCCGCAATCGCTTCGATGTCAACGTTCGCGATTTTCGCTTTTGCCACAATCTCCGCGGCCGCTTCGCGCGGAATTATGCCGAGAGCAGCCTGTTCGAGCGCGAGTGCCGCCTCGAAGTCATACCACTTCTGCACGCGGTTCGCGTCGCTGAAAATCTGCCTGAACTCATCGCTCGACCACAGGTGCTTGATCAGCGCGTCATCGAATACGCCAGATGCCATCGTTCTCGTACTCCCGGTCATTGAAACGGTACGCGCGTTCGCGTGGGTCCGGCTTGACGCGCTGACTTTCACTGCAAAGGATAGGCGGCGGGGCGCGCCGCGGCTCACGCTCGTCGGTTCGCCGCCGGCGACCCTGCGGTCAGTCCGGCCGCGCCCCGGACTCTTTTACGACTTTGCCCCATTTTAGCATTTCCTTCCCGAGAAACGCCGCGAACGCCTCGGGCGTGCTGCCCACCGGCGCCGCGCCATCCGCGCTGATGCGCTCGCGCACTTCGGGCATCTTGATGATCGCGGCGATGTCGCCGGCAAGCTGGCGGACGATTTCCTTCGGCACCCCCGCCGGCGCGACCATGCCCTGAAACGCGTCGGCCGCATAGCCCGGCACGGTTTCTGCAATCGCCGGCACGTCCGGCATCGCCGCCAGCCGCCGCGGGCTGGTCACCGCCAGGGCGCGCAGTCTGCCGGACTTCACGTGCGGTGCCGCGGAAATCGTCGTCGTCATCAGCATCGTCACGCGGCCGGCGATCACGTCCGTGACTGCCGGCGGGATGCCCTTGTAGGGAATATGCGTGATCTCGATGCCCGCCATGGTCCTGAACAGCTCCGCCGCGAGATGCGGCGAGGTGCCGCTGCCGGCCGACGCGTAGTTGAGGGTTCCCGGTTGCGCCTTCGCCAGCGCGATCAGTTCGCGCACTGACTGTGCTGCAAGCGACGGGTTTACGACAAGCATATTGGGCACGCTGTTGATCTGCGTCACCGGCGCGAAATCGCGCACCGGATCGTACGGCAGCTTTGCATACAGGCTGGGATTGATCGCAAACGTGGTCGTAATCATCAGGAGCGTGTAGCCGTCGGGACTGGCTTTCGCCGCGATCTCGCTGCCGACGATGGTGGCGGCTCCCGGGCGGTTGTCGATGACGATCGATGCGCCGCGCTTCTCGGTGAGTTGCTGGGCAATGCTGCGCGCCGTGATTTCGAGCCCGCCGCCGGGCGCGAACGGCACGATCAGCCGGATCGGGCGCTGCGGATATCCGGCGGCCTGCGCGAACGCCGTGGACACCGGCGCACAGGTCGCAAGCAGAAGTGTCGCCGTTACCGCGCGCCGCGTCACCATGCGGCGGCGTACGCCTCGCGCCGCGGATCGGCGCCGGCATGGCGCTGCCCGGTCCGCGGATGCTGCACGATCGCGCACACGCCGCCATTCTGTCCGGGAAACTGCGGCCACACGTCGATGTCGTGGCCCAGCCCGCGCAGCGCCTCGATGGTGTCACGCGGCAAGGTGTTCTCGACGTTCAGCCGGCCCGGCAGATAGCCGTGCGGCGCAAACGAGTTCGGAAAGCTCGCGCTCGAAATGCGCGGCGCCTCGATGGCCTGCTGCACGGGCATGCCGAACTCGGCGACGTTGAGAAACACCTGCAGCATCGCCTGCGACTGCACGTCGCCGCCCGGCGTGCCGAATGCCATGAAAAGTCTGCCGTCACGGAACGCGAGCGACGGATTCGGCGTCAGGCGCGGGCGCTTGCCCGGCGCCACCACGCTCGGGTGGCCCGCTGTCAGGCGCGACTGGCAGCCGCGACCCGACACCGCGAAACCGAGGCCGGGAATCACCGGCGTGTCGTACTGCGGGTCGGAGAGCGTCGCCGAGTAGCCGTTGCCTTCGCGATCGATTACGCAGCCGTAAATCGTTCCCGGCTGCAAAGCGCGCTCGACGCCGCGCTCCTCGAACGGGGACTGCTCGTGCAACAGGAACGGCGCGGGCGCATCGTCCGGATAACCCGGCTGCGGCAACGTCGCATACGCGCGCTGCATGTCGATGCGCGCGCGCTGTTTGGCCGCGTACGCGTCGGCCAGCATGCCGGCGCGCGGCACTTTGACGAACTTCGGATCGCCGGAATACGCCTCGCGATCGGCGAAGGCGAGATTGAGCGCCTGATCGACGACGTGCAGGTAGGCGAGCGAGTTATGCCCGAGAGCTTTCAGGTCGTAACCTTCGAGTATCTTCAGCGCTTCGAGCAGAACCACCCCCTGGCACCACACGTCGCAGCTGTGCACCTCGTAGCCGCGATAGTTGACGCGGATGCTGTCTTCCACCGGCACTTCGAAGCCCGCCAGATCGGCGCCAGTCACAAAACCGTCGTGCCGGTTGTGATATTCGGCGATGGCAGCGGCGATGGGGCCGCGGTAGAAATAATCGCGTACCGCGCGCAGCTTTTTGTCACGGTCGCCGCGCGCGCCGCGTTCGGCCTCGATCAAGCGGAATATCGTGCGCGCGAGATCCTCCTGCTTCAACACGTCGCCGACTTTGGGCGGCTTGCCGCCCGGCAGATACACCCGCGCATTGTCGGGCCAGCGCGCGAACTGTTCGGCGGTGTATTCGATGTTGCTCGCGAGCAGCGGGTAGACCGCGAATCCGTCGCGCGCGATTTCCATCGCCGCGGTCGCGGCCTGCTCGAACGAAATCGTGCCGTAGCGGCGCAGCGCCTCGATATGCGTCGCCGGCGCCGCGGGCATTACCGTGCGCAGCAATCCTTCGGGTACGTGCTCGCCATTGCCCGCGGCAATGAGACGGTTGATATCGGTCGCCGCCGGCCAGTAACCCAGCCCCGCGAGGCTGATGACGCGGTTTTCCTTTTTCAGATAGATGAGTGTCGGCGCCACGCCCGCGAAGCTCACCATATCCGGTTGCAGCAGCGGCAGCGCCAGCGCCGCCGTAACGCCGGCGTCGACCGCGTTGCCACCGCCATCGAGTATGCGCATTGCAGCAGCGGTTGCCAGATAGTGTCCGGTCGCCACCGCATAGTGATTGCCGACCACGGTGGGCCGGAAACTCGGCGCCTGCACCGCCATCTTGACTTTACGCTTCATGCGCACGCTCCCGCGAGGGTTGGTCTTACGTCCGTTCGAGTATGGTCAGTCCGCGCACGCGGTCGAGCAGGTACAGGAGTCCGCGGTCGTCGACCGTGACGTCGTTGCTCTGCACGCGCTCGGAACCGGGCGGCACGTCGGGCAGGTAGTAGGCGACTTCCTTCAGCGCGTGCGGGTTCGCAATGTCGATGATGCGCAGCCCGTAGGCGAACCACGCCACCGGAATTTCGGTGCTGGTGACGATTTCGCACGGCTGGTGGCAGCCGGTCATGCGCGGCTGCGGCCCGTCCGGCATGTCCTCGATCTGGAAGGTCGAGATCGGCTGCGGGTGTTTTTCGTCGGTGATGTCGACCATCCACAGAAAGGCCGCCGGATGCGGCGGATAGTCGGGCTGGCGGAACACGTCCTCGTCGGACACCACCATGAAGTCGCGGTTCTTGATCTTGAACGGAATGCGCAGCGCCGTATGCGTGGGCCACGGAAACGGCGGGCTCCAGTCGAGGCCGGAAACGAATTTCGGCTTCGTCATGTCATCGATGTCGAGTATCACCAGACCGCCCTGCCAGTAACTCGTATAGAGCCGGTTACCGTAGCGCAGCGGGTGGTGGCATTTGTGGGCGTCGCCCTTCCACGTCGGCGTCTCGCCGCCGGCGACCCACTGCCCGGGCATCCACCAGCGCCCGACCTCCTGCGGCTTCGCCGGGTCCTGCAAGTCGAGGATCATCATGATGTTGCCGATGTAGCCGTCCATCGTCGGCGAGACGTAGGCATAGCGGCCGTCGAAATCGAAGCGGTGCACGCCGCGCGCATACTGCGCGCCGGGGCCGTCGGTGGTTTCCCAGTGCGTGATAAGCGCCGGCTTTGCCGGTTTGGAAACATCGTAAATGCTCAGGCCCCCGTTATAACCCGCGGGCGGCACTTCGCCTTGCAGTGCGTGCGGCCCCAGCACTTCGCGGTTGGTCAACATCAGGTCGCCGTGCACGCGCACCTTGTGCGAGTGCGTGCCCGGTGGCATCGTCAACTCGGCGAGCAGCCGCGGCTTCTTCGGGTCCCTGACGTCGATGATCTGCGTGCCGTGCGGATTACGCATGTTGCCGACATAGGCGATCCCGTTCTGCACCACGACCTGGCCGCCGCCCGCGCAGTCGTGCCAGTGCACGGGACTCAGCCCCCCGCCGTGACCGTGGTTCTGCACGTCAACGTAACCAACCTTCTTGATGCCCTTCGCTTTTGCCATGTTGCCCGCTCCTGTGCCGTGGGTGTGTGCTGTGTCGATGCTTACTCGGCCTGTATCTTCGCCTGCCGGATCACGCCGGCCCATTTCACCTGTTCGCTTTTGATAAACGCGGCGAATTCCGATGGGCTGTTGCCGGCCGGGTCGGAACCGAGTTGCCGCAGGCGCTCCTGCATGTCGGGCAATTTGAGGATGCGCACGATTTCGCGGTTTAATCGCACGACGATCTCGTTCGATACCCTGGCCGGCGCGACCCACCCGAACCAGCCGATGGCTTCGAAACCCGGGAAACCTGATTCTGCGACGGTCGGCAAATCAGGCACCAGCGCGGAACGCCGGGCACTGGTAATTGCAAGCGCCCTGACGCGGCCGGCCTGCACCTGCGGCGTCGCCGTCAGCGCAATGCTGAACAACGCCTGCGCCTGCCCGCCGAGCACCTCGGTCAGCGCCGGTCCGCCGCCTTTGTACGGCACGTGTATAAAGTCTGCCCTGGACATGAGGCGAAACTGCTCGAGCGCGAGATGCCCCGAGGTACCATTGCCCGCCGACGCGAACACGAGCCGGCCCGGACGCGCCTTGGCGTAGGCAATCAGTTCGCTGACCGAGTTCGCCGGGACCGACGGATGCACGACAAGGATGTTCGGCACCGATATGCCCAGGGTAATCGGCGCAAAATCCCTGACCGGATCGAACTTGACCTCGCGATACAGGCTTGGATTGATCGCCACACCGGCGGCGGCGGCCGCGATCGTGTATCCGTCTGGCACCGCCCGCGCGGTCAATTCATACGCGATGTTGCCGTTGGCGCCCGGCCGGTTGTCGATGACGATCATCTGCCCCAGCGCCTCGCCGAGTTTCGGACTGACGAGTCGCGACAACGTATCGGCCGGCCCGCCCGGAGGCACAGCGACTATCATGCGTACCGGTTTGGTCGGATAGCCCTGGGCAATCGCGGCGTGCGCCTGCGGCAGCGAAAACGTGCAACAAACGATCAGGCCGCCGCGCCAGATTTTCAGGAGTGTCATCCGCAACTTCCAAATTCATGTAGCAGGTTCCCATTATCGCATTTCCGGCGGGACCCACATTGCCACGGCTGATATCTTCTGGCCACAGCGACGGAGATGGCGTTAGACTTGTCAGAGCGCAATGGAAAGTCCACATCCCAAGGAGAGTTCAAACATGCAATTCGCCCCTGACCAGTACCTGTACTTCACCCAACCGGGATGAAGCAGCTGCCTGCGAACGAAAGAGTTTCTTTCGAAAAACGGCATTGACATGGTCGTGATCGACGTCCTCAACGACGCCGGCGGCCGCGAATTTCTGCTCGACAAGTACGGGCTGCGCAAGGTGCCCGTCCTCGCGAAGGGCGACCAATACGCATTCGGGCAGATGCTCGACCCATTCGCGAAGTTCGCGGGCTTGCCGGTCCCGGGCGCTGACGGTCTGTCGCCGGAGCAACTCTATGCGAAGTACGCAATGGTATTCGCAGCGGGGCAGCGTTACGCGCGGCAGTTTCCCGCCGAACGCTTTCGCGAGCGCGTGATACCGCATCGGGAACGCCTGATCAGAACGCTGTGCTTCCACGTGTTCCGTATCGGCGAAGCGTTTCTGGAAACGTGGAACGGCGCGGAATACTCGGTGAAGATCGCCGATAATGAGCCGCCCGACACGCTGCAGACGGGCGACGATATTGCCCGTTACGGCGCCGGCGTCCGGGAACAATACGAGGCGTGGTGGAACGGACTGGAAGACCGCACGCTGGCCCGCATGCTCAAGACCTATTACGGCGATACGAGTGCGCACAAGGTGTTCGAGCGCGTCACGTGGCATTCCGCCCAGCACTGCCGGCAGTTGGTTGCGGTGCTGGACCGCATGGGAATCCAGGCCGACCGGCCGCTCACAACTGCAGACTTGGCCGGGCTGCCGCTGCCGGAGCGGCTGTGGGAATAATGCATTAGCGACGGCAGCGCCCACACGGGCAATCGGCGCAAACCGTCGGGGTGGAGCAGGCAATGATGGGGCCGCTGTTAACGCAAAAAGTGCACGCCACTTTGTGCGCTGCCGCGCGCGCCGGTGCGCCTGCGGTCGAGTGCTCTCTGGACCTCGATCGTTCGCGGACGACTGTCGAGTTGAGCGTGGCGGAGTGGATCTGGCAGGACCGGCACTTTCCTTATCTGGAAACCTGCAAGGACAGAACCATATACCACTGGGCTGGCGCGAACTTTGAGCCGGTGGCGCGTTTCACCACCTCACTGATCAAGCTGGTGCCGACCGAGTGGGGACCGCCGACGTTCGAAATCGATGGCATCAAGATGCTGCCGACGGCGCATGTTTCGCCGTACGCCGATGCGGAACGCAAAGTCGGTTTGATTCAGCCGCAGGGCAAGGTGATTCTGGATACCTGTGGCGGCCTGGGCTACTTTGCCGCGTGGTGTGTGCTCGGCAAGGCGCAGCAAGTGCTGTCCTACGAGAAGGCGGCCGACGTGATCTGGCTGCGCAGCATGAATCCGTGGTCGCCCGCGATTGGCAGCGGTTTGACGTTGACCCACGGCGACATCGCCGGGCAAATCGTTACGCTGCCCGGCGCATCGGTCGACGCAATATTGCACGACCCGCCGCGCTTCGGCATCGCCGGGGAACTATACTCGCAGGTCTTTTATGCGCAACTGGCGAGGGTGCTCAGGCGCAAAGGTAAACTGTTTCATTACACCGGTGCGCCAAACAAGCTCACCAGTGGCCGCGACGTCTCTAACGAAGTGGTGAAGCGCTTGCGGCACGCCGGGTTTGTCGCGCAGTTGAACGGCGACGGGATATTGGCGGTGAAGAAGTGAGCGTTATCGGGACGACCATGAGTGAGCATCCGGTCATTAATTGGAGCGAGGCCGGCGAGACGCGCTCCGCCCGCTGGCGCTCCGAGCGTGGCGCAGCGCCGCCCAAGCGCGTGGTTGTCGCCGACGATCGGATGACGGCCGACGCCGCGTATCGCCTCGCCTGCGAAGGGACCGCGCTGCTGTGGCGCGGCGACTTCCAGAACGCGCGCCAATTGCTGCAGGCGCTGGCGCGGCGCGTTGACCGTAGTGCGCGCCCGCCCCGCCCGCCGGCGTCGCGCGCCGCAACGGTCCCATTGCCCGCCGAATCGCCGGCAACTTCGCCATCTGATGTCTTTCATCGTTATCGCATGACCCGGTCGCAGCGCGCACGCACGCTGGGCATGCTGCTCATACCGTTGGCGGACGACTACAGCGTGCCGCTGAAGCGCGCACCCGACGTGCGGCAGGCCTGCATTGAAGCCTACGGCCCGGGACAGGAGCGCTCGGTGACCTCGCTGCGCGAACTGCTGGGCCTGATCGGCGCGCATGAATGGCGCAAGGGAGGCATCGAGATCGCGGCGCTGGGCGGACGCATCCACCCGCACTACGGCGTATTCGCGCCGGTGCGCGGCGAATACGTGGGACTGGTGGCCGCGGCGCCGCTGCCTGCGCCCGCATTGCCATTGGCGTTCGACATCGGCACCGGCACCGGCGTGCTTGCCGCGGTGCTGGCCCGGCGCGGCGTCGCGCGCATCGTGGCCACCGAGCAAGACCCGCGCGCGCTGGTGTGCGCCCGCGAGAACATCGCGCGACTCGGGCTGGCGGGACAGGTTGAAGTCGTGCAGGCCGATCTTTTTCCGGCGGGACGGGCCCAGCTCATCGTCTGCAATCCGCCGTGGATTCCGGCGCGGCCAAGCTCCCCTCTCGAACACGCCATCTACGACCCCGGGTGCCGCATGCTGCACGGATTCATCGGCGGGCTGGCCGCGCATCTGGAACCGGGCGGCGAAGGCTGGCTGGTGCTCTCGGATATTGCCGAACACCTGGGTCTGCGTACGCGCGCCGAATTGCTGACCGCTTTCGATGCGGCGGGACTGCGGGTCGCGGGGCAGACGGACGTTCGTCCACATCATCCCAAAGCCGCTGACGCCGCCGATCCGCTCCACGCGGCGCGCGCCGCGGAACTGACATCGCTCTGGCGCCTCGTCGTGCGCTGATCATCCCGTACCTGCCTTCCGCCTGAAATTCGCCCGTCTTCCGCC
>JAYWDM010000656.1:0-3039 GCA_043779885.1 Betaproteobacteria bacterium
GGTGCGTGTACTGGCCGTCGGCGTGCATGTCCCACGCGTCGATGTTGCGTCCCAGGTACGGCCGGAGGCCCTCGCGGATCACGCGTTTTTTCAGCCGCGGATTGAGCAGCGGAAAGCAGACTTCGATGCGCCGGAAGAAATTGCGGTCCATCCAGTCCGCGCTCGACAGGTAGACGTCCTCCGCGCCGCCATTGTGGAAATAAAAAATGCGCGAATGTTCGAGGAAGCGCCCGAGCACGGAGCGCACGCGGATATTTTCCGACACGCCGGCGACGCCGGGACGCAACGCGCAGACGCCGCGCACGATGAGGTCGATTTTGACGCCCGCCTGCGACGCGTCGTAGAGCGCCGCGATGATCTCCGGTTCGAGCAGCGCGTTCATCTTGGCGATAATGCGCGCCTTCCTGCCTTCGCGCGCGTTCTTCGCCTCGGTCTGGATCGCTTTCAGCGTGCGCTGGTGCAGCGTGAACGGCGACTGCAGCAGGTGCTTCAACTTGAGCGCCTTGCCCAGCCCCGTGAGCTGCATGAACACTTCGCTCACCTCGGAGCCGATCTCCTCGTTGCAGGTAAACAACCCGAAGTCGGTGTAGAGCCGCGCCGTGCTCGAATGGTAGTTGCCGGTCGCGAGGTGCACGTAGCGGCGCAGGCGGTCGTCTTCGCGCCGCACCACCAGCGCCATTTTGGCGTGTGTTTTGTGGCCGACGACGCCGTACACGACGTGCGCGCCGACTTCCTCGAGGCGCTGCGCCCAGTTGATGTTGGCTTCTTCGTCGAAGCGCGCCATCAACTCGACCACCACCGTCACTGCTTTGCCGTTGCGCGCGGCCTGAATCAGGAGCTCCATCATTTCCGACTGCGCGCCGGTGCGGTATACGGTCTGCTTGATGGCGACGACCAGCGGATCGTTGGCGGCCTCTTTCAGAAAGTCCACGACCGGCATGAACGACTGGAACGGCTGGTGCAGCAGTATGTCGCCCTTGCGGATGGCGTCGAAAATATTCTGCCGTTTGGCCAGTTCGCGCGGCAATCCGGGCTCGAACAGCGGAAACTTGAGGTCGGGCCGGTCGACCCGCTCGGGAATCTGCATCAACCGCATCAGGTTGACCGGACCGTTGACCTGGTAGAGGTCCGCGCGGGTCAGGCCGAACTGCTGCAAGAGCGCGTCAGCCATGCGTGGCGGGCATGAGTCGGAAACTTCCAGGCGCACGCTGTCGCCGAAGTGGCGCTGCGTCAATTCGCCCTGCAGCGCCTGGCGCAGGCTGCGCAGTTCTTCCTCGTCAATGTAGAGGTCGCTGTTGCGCGTGAGCTGGAACTGATAGCAGCCGAGCACCGCCATGCCCGGAAACAGTTCGGCCACGTGCGCGTGCAGAATCGACGAGAGGAAGATGAACCCATGTTCGCAGCGGGCAATCGAACGCGGCATGGCGATGACGCGCGGCAGCACGCGCGGCGCCTGCACGATGGCCATGCTCGACTTGCGGCCGAAGGCGTCCTTGCCTTCGAGCTCGATCACGAAATTGAGGCTTTTGTTGAGCAGCTTCGGAAACGGATGCGCGGGATCGAGCCCGAGCGGCGTGAGAACAGGCATCAGTTCGCGGAAAAAATATTCCCTGACCCAGTCTTTTTGCGCCGAATTCCATTTGCTGCGGCGCAGGAAGCGTATGCCTTCGGCCGCAAGCTGGGGGAACAACTCTTCGTTGAGCAGCTGGTACAGCCGCGCCACGAGCTCCTGCGCTTTGGCCGTGACCTGGCGAAATACCGCGCGCAGCGGAATGCCGTCGGGACCGGCCGGCGCGCCGGCGGCGATTTCCTCCTTGAGGCCCGCCACCCGGATCTCGAAAAATTCATCGAGGTTGCTGTCGACGATGCACAGGAAGCGCAGGCGCTCCAGCGCCGGCACGCTGCGGTCTTCCGCGAGCGCCAGCACGCGGCGGTTGAATTCGAGCTGTCCCAGCTCGCGGTTCAGATAGAGATCGGAGGCGGCGAGTCGCTTACGCATTGCAGGATTGGACGGTAAGTATCATGGTGGGTCGCGCACCGGGTATCCGGCGGGCGCATCGATCAGGTGTGCTGGCGCCACGCCAATCGCGATTTTTGGCCGGCAGAGAATAAAGCCGTGCCGGATGCCGGCGTTGGTGCCGGGATTGCGTTCACACTATCTTGCAGCCACGTACCCAGCCTGACCATCCCGCCGTACAGAATTGTTACATTCTACGCGCAAACCCGGCGCGGCAACGGCGCGGCCGCACGAGTATCCCGGCGCCGCGGCGGTCCCGCGGCCCGCGGTTAGAATAAGTGCCGTCAGCGGCCCACGACAGGCGTCTTGTTGCATGCCCATGCCCCGCGTCACCGATTACGAATTCGGCATCAGCGCCATCGACTCCGGCTACCAGCGGCCGCAGCTCGATGCGATACACCTGATAGTCGAGGGCGACCGCGCCGCGATCGTCGATACGGGCGTCAACAGCTCGGTACCGGTCGTGCTCCAGGCGTTGCGCGACAAGGGCCTTCATCCGCGGCAGGTCGATTACGTGATCCTCACGCACATTCATCTCGATCACGCCGGCGGCGCCGGGTTATTGCTCGCGCAATTGCCCGCGGCGAAGCTGACGGTGCATCCGCGCGGCGCGCGGCACATCATCGACCCGGGCAAACTGATCGCAAGTACGCTTGCGGTGTACGGCGCGGACGCGATGGAGCGCATTTTCGGACGGATCGAACCGGTGCCGCGCGCGCGCGTGATCGAAACGCCGCACGGGTCATCGCTCGAACTGAACGGCCGCGAATTGGTTTTTTACGACACGCCCGGCCACGCACGCCATCACGTCTGCGTGCTCGATACGAAGTCGGGGCATTTGTTCGCCGGGGACACGTTCGGGCTCTCCTACCGCGAACTCGACTGCGACGGACGGCAGTTCATTTTTCCGACGTCGAGCCCCACCCAGTTCGACCCCGTGGCGGAGCATTGCTCGCTCGAGCTGATCCGCGGGCTGAACCCGGGCGCGGTCTATGTCACGCATTACGGCCAGGTGCGCGACA
>JAYWDM010000657.1:0-3031 GCA_043779885.1 Betaproteobacteria bacterium
ACACCGCGCGCTCGTTCTGCATTCGATGGCCTGCGCGATGGGCGATACGCTGGCGTTGCGGCAAAGCGATACGCTATGCCCCGTGGTGCCGATGTTTCACGTCAACGCGTGGGGCCTGCCGTTCACCGGGGTGATGATCGGCTGCAAGCTTGCGTTGCCGGGCCCGCATCTTGACGCCGCCAGCCTGCTCGACCTGTACCAGTCGGAGCAGGTCACGTTTACCGCCGGCGTGCCGACGATCTGGATGGGCCTATTGCAGGCGCTGGAAAAAAATCCCGCGCAGTGGAAGCTCAGCGCCGGCATGCGCATGGTCGTCGGCGGCGCAGCCGCCCCGGAATCCCTGATCCGCGCGTTCGACCGTTTCGATTTGCGCGTACTGCATGCGTGGGGCATGACGGAAACCACTCCGCTGGGAACCACCGGTTTCCTCAAGCAGCATTTGCAGGCGTTGTCTGACGACGAACGCTATGCGTATCGTTGCAAGCAGGGTTTGCCCGTGCCGTTTGTCGAGGTGCGCGCGATGACCGATGAGGGTGAAGCGCAATGGGACGGCGACACGATGGGTGAATTGCAGGTGCGCGGACCGTGGATAGCGGCGGGTTACTATCAGCTTCCCGCGGAAGCGGACAAGTGGACGGCGGACGGCTGGTTTCGCACCGGCGACGTGGTGACGATCGATGCCGAGGGCTACGTCAAGATTACCGACCGCACCAAGGACCTGATCAAGTCGGGCGGCGAGTGGATCAGTTCGCTCGATCTTGAAAACGCGCTGGTCGGGCATGCCGCGGTGCAGGAGGCCGCCGTAATCGCGATTGCGCATCCAAAATGGGACGAGCGCCCGCTCGCCGTAATTGTATTCAAGCCGGGGCGGTCGGCGACGGAGCAGGAGTTGCTCGAATATCTCGCGCCCAGGTTTGCCAAGTTCTGGCTGCCGGCGGGATTTGCATTCGTCGATCAAATTCCGCGCACGTCGACCGGCAAGATGATGAAAGTCACGCTGCGCGAGCAGTTTCGCGACTGGCGCTGGGCCTGACGATTCGGCTCGCCGGCGTCCTCCAGCGGCGCCGGCTTTTTTGCCTGTATCCGGTGTGCCGGGGCAAACTTTTCCCGCCAATCGCCGTTAATGTCATTGGGTCGGCGGATGGTTCGCCGCATCCGGTGCCTGATCGCGCCGGATGTTCCCATTATATGTTGCAGATTCAATTAGTTATGGTGGCAGCGCCGACGGCTGCCTGGAGCGCGGGATCGTTGCTGTGACAATTGACACGACTTACCACAATGCGCTGATGTTGAACTCGATGCTGCTCGAGTACCGGCTGGAGTCGGTGCTCGGCGCGGGCGGGTTTGGCTTGACCTATCTTGGCTGGGACAGTCATCTGGAGAAGCATGTCGCGATAAAGGAGTATCTGCCGGGCGACCTCGCCGTTCGCGCGCTTGACGGGAGCATCGTCCCGGTGAACACGCAAAGCGAGTACAACTACCAATGGGGGCTTGAACGCTTTATCCAGGAAGCGCGCACGCTCGCCAAATTCAGTCACCCCAACATCGTGCGCGTCAATCGCTTTTTCGAGGCGAACGGCACGAGCTACATGGTCATGGACTATGAAGCGGGCGAATCGCTCTATCAGTACCTGCGACGCGCGCCCATGCCGGACACGGCGGAGCTCAAGGGCATACTCCTGCCCATACTGGATGGGCTGGAGGCGATCCACCAGGCGGGTTTTCTGCACCGTGATATCAAACCTTCGAACGTGTTCATGCGCGCGAACGGCGCTCCGCTGCTGATCGATTTCGGCGCTGCCCGGCTCGTGAGCCGCGACAACCCGGAACGGCTGACGGCAATCGTGTCCCCGGGCTACGCACCCCTCGAGCAATACTCCGTCGAGGGCGACCAGGGGCCATGGTCTGATATCTACGCGCTCTCGGGTGTGATGTATCGCGCGGTGACCGATGAAAATCCGCCCGACGCCGTCAAACGCATCAAAGCGGATGGCGTGCCCGCCGGCCTGGCCGCCGCACGCACGCGCTACGACGAACGGTTTCTCAAGGCGATCGAATGGGGACTGAAAACAGACGAAAAGCTGCGGCCGCAGAATGTCGCGCAGTGGCGTGAACTTTTCGGCGGACGCATGCCCGTCTCGGCGCTGAACCGCGCGCCGGTCAATGCCGTGGCGCCGCCGCCGCGCGCAATCGATGTCGCTGCGGCAGCAGGTGCCGTGGCGGCTACGGTCGCGCCAAAAACGCCGGCGAAACCGGTCAATACGCAATCCGGTCCGCGCATTGCCCACATCACATTTGACCGCTGGAAATGGCTGTGGCGCGGCGCATCGTTCTTTATCGTGGCAATTGCGCTGGCGGCATTCGCCAGGCAACACGCGACGCAACGCGAGCCGCAAAAACAGCCGATGGCGCAGGTTCAAACCGCTGCGCATCTTCAGCGTCAGGCAACCAGGCGCTTTGAAGCGGCGGATACGGACCGCAGTGGCGATCTGACGCGCGAAGAAATGACCATACGTCTGCCGCGATTCGCGAGCCGCTTTGACGAGATCGACGCCGATCACGACGGCGTGGTTACACTGCGCGAACTGGAACGTTTTCTCGAAAAAGACGGCGCGGCGGATGACGCGCCGCGTGCCGCATCGCACTCGGAGCCAGTGCCGGCTACCGCATCATTCACTGCGGGGCCGCACGTTGTTGCGTCACCGGCGGACGCCGGCGCAGTGGAGGAAATACCGCCATCACTGAAAAAGGAATTCGTGGCGGCCGACCGCGACGCCGACGGCTACCTGTCTGCCTGGGAGGTGAGGGGCCGTTTCCCGGCGGTCGAGAGGAATTTCGCCGAGGTCGACAGTAATCGCGACGGCCGCATTTCGCTCGAGGAATTCTGGCAGTTTCGCAGGAGATCGCCTGCCGGCAGGTTGCCGCAATCTTAGCCCATCTTTAACATCAGCTAAAACTTGTTGGGCTAAATCAATGGTTTACGCCGCTCGAATTCGTCAAGTGGCACTACATTCGCGTCATTTTGCTCAAA
>JAYWDM010000658.1:0-3029 GCA_043779885.1 Betaproteobacteria bacterium
CGCCAGCGGCGCCTGGCGGGTCGGGTTCCTCGGTATCGAACCCAAACGCGCGAACGAAATCAGCTTCACCGCCGCGTATGTGGAAATCGAGGCGACCTATCTCGTGCCGCCGGGGTCGCCGCTCAAATCCATCGCCGACGTCGACCGCGCGGGCATACGCATTGCCGTTCCCGCCAAGGCCGCCTACGACCTGTATTTGACGCGGACATTGCAGCACGCAACCCTTACGCGCGCAGCGGGCGCCGGCGCCGCGTTCGAATTGTTCCTCGCCGACAAGTTTGATGCGCTCGCCGGGCTCAAGCCGCAACTCGCTATGGATCTGGACAAACTTCCCGGCTCGCGCATGCTCGAAGGCCGGTTCACCGCGGTGCAGCAGGCGGCCGGCACGCCGCGGGGCCACGATGCCGGCGCGCGCTACCTGGCTGAATTCATCGAGGATATCAAAGCGACGGGACTGGTCGCGCGCACCATAGCCAGCAATCACATACGCGGCCTGACCGTGGCGCCGGCGGCGTCGGCTCACTGACAGTCAAGCCGCGGTTTTCGCGGCGGCGCAGCGTGCGGGGGCGCCGATGGTTTCCGGGCGGATCCGCCGCGCGAGTTTCAGGCGAGACTGAGGCCGACTGCCGTGCGCCAGATGCCTACTTCGTCGCGCCCGATTTGCGTGTGCGCGAAGTCGTGACGGGTCTCCAGCGTCCGCTGGCCGGGATGGCTGACGCGGTAGCTTATGGACTGCGGGCGGCCGCCCTGTTGAACGAACTCGTCTGTCATGAACATGAAGCGGCCATCGGCATCCGTAGTCGCACTCGCGCGCTGCTTCGAACCGCCGGCTTGCCACGCCTCGACCGCAGCGCCGGCAAGCGGCTTGCAATCGGGCCCGAGGATGCGCCCGGAGACGACCAGTTTTCCACCGCGTGCGTTGCCGCCCGCCAGGAATTCAGCTGCCGCGGGCGCATTGCCCGACGCGCCGCCGCATTGCCCGGCGAACACGCCCGCCGGCGCGGCGATTCCGGCCAGACCTGCAATCATCAAATGCCTGCGCCGCAGCGATATCGTGTCCTGTTTCACTTTTTTCTCCTCACGGTTTGTTTACGCACAGCCGGTTCAGCTTCCCGCGTCCTTCGCGGGCCCGCCCCCCCAAGGGTGGGGCTCCGCGCAACAAACGCAATCATACGCTCGGGCATCAGTGCAAGGGAAGGTTTGCCGTGTGCGGCGCCATGGACTAATATGCCGGTGCAAAAAAGAAAGCGACGGCGATAGTACGCGGCCGCGCGAACTTTGCGGCGGGGGCTGTCTGACGACATTTGAAATACACCATTACCAAGTTTATCGGGGGCTGATATGAAACTACTCTACTTCAATGATTTCCGTTTGGGTGTGCTCAAAGGCGACACGGTCGTCGACGTCACTTCGGTTGTGCAGAAAATTCCGCACACCGGTCCGGGCGACCTGATGAATGGCCTGATCGCGCGCTTCGACGAATTTCGCGGCGCTTTGGAAAAGGCCGCCGCCGCGGGGACCGGGTTGCCGGTGCAGCAGGTCAAGATACGCCCGCCGCTGCCCAAGCCGGTCAACGTCGATTGCATGGCGGTGAACTATATGGAAGACGGCACCCGCAAGGCGCCGGCGCCCATCAATGCGTTCCACAAATCGCCGGGCTGCGTCGTCGGCCACGGCGACACCATGATGCTGCCGGATCTTGCCGCGACAATCTTCGAGGGCGAGGCGGAACTGGCGGTGGTCATCGGCAAGCGCGCGAGCAACGTGCCCGCGGCGAAAGCGATGGAATATGTTTTCGGTTACGTCAATTTCATCGACGGTTCCGCGCGCGGCGTGGTGCCTCCGGGCAATACCTTCTACCAGATGAAGTCGCGCGCCACGTTTGCGCCCCTCGGGCCGTATCTGGTGACGGCGGACGAAATCAAGGACCCGCTCAAGCTGCAGGTGAAGCTGTGGGTGAACGGCGCGCTGAAGCAGAACTACAACACGAGCGACATGGCGCACAAGATTCCGCGCTGCATCGAATGGATCACCGCGATCCACGACCTCGAACCCGGCGACGTCCTCGCGACCGGCACCAACCATCGCGGGCTTTCCGCGTTCCAGGACGGCGACACCATCGAATTGGAAACCGAAGGGTTGGGGCGGCTCACGGTCAAGGTGCGCGACGAGCTCAAGCGCACATGGTCGCGTGAAACGCGGCTTGAACGCGAGCAGAAGGGCATGGAAGGGACCACGCCGCAATTGACCGGCAAGTACGCGTAAGCGTCCCCGATAAACATTACGCGTGCATGGCGGGTAATGTGGCGCCGGCGGTGAGGTAGTGAAGGCGGGACGGCGCGGGCGCGGGCAGTATTTTTCCGGTTCCCGGCCCGATGCTCGCGCCTGGTCTGCTCGCATGCTGGCCATCGTGGCCGCGGCATGCGCCGGGCACGCGAGTGCGGCGGATCCGGGATATCCCGTCAGGCCGATCCGCATGATCATCGCCAACGTTGCCGGCGGCACGTCGGATATCCTCGCGCGCGTGATCGGCGCCAAGCTGACCGAGAGTTGGGGACAGCAGGTCATCGTCGACAACCGTCCCGGCGGCAGCGGACTCATCGGCAACGAAATGGTCACCAGGGCGCCGCCTGACGGCTACACCTATCTGCTGGCCGATCTCGGGAGCACGACGATCACCGTGCTCGTGCATGGGAAGGCAGCGATCGATCTGCAGCGCGATTTCACGCCGGTCACCATCGTCTCGTATTCGCCGCATTTGTTCTGCGTGCATCCAAGCGTGGCGGCCGCCACCGTCAAGCAGGTGATCGCGCTCGCCCGCGCGCAACCCGGCAAGCTCAATTTCGCCACTTCCGGGCAAACCACCGCGCCGCACTGGGCAGGCATCATGCTGGCGCAGCGCGCCGGCATCGACTGGACCTATATTCCCGGCAAAGGCGGCGCGCAGGCGGTACTCGACGTGGCCTCCGGCCAGGCCGACGTGCTGTTCAACGGCATGCTCGCCACGCTGCCGTTCGTGCGCAGCGGCA